>JBPCPR010000019.1:0-5745 GCA_050998925.1 Gaiellaceae bacterium | reverse complement strand
GGGATGGACCTAGGCGGGACGAAGCTCCTCGCCGGGCTGATCGACCGTGAGGGCGTGGTCGTCGACCGGAAAGTTCGCCCGACCGACACCTCGAAGGAGGAGGCGGTGTTGGCGCAGATCGAAGCGGCCGTCGAGGAGCTCGTGGCCGACGACGTGGTGGGCATCGGGCTTGGAATCCCATCGCTGATCGACCAGCGCACTGGGCGCGTGGCCTCCTCCGTGAACATCCCGCTCGCCGGGGTCGACGTGCGCGACCGGATCGCCGGGCGGTTCGGCCTGCCGGTGGCGATCGAGAACGACGCCAACGCCGCCGCCGTGGCCGAGCACAAGCTCGGAGCGGGGCGGGGGAGCAAGCACATGGTCATGCTGACCCTGGGCACCGGCGTCGGCGGGGGGCTGATCCTGAACGGGGAGCTCTATCGCGGCTTCACCGGGGCCGCGGGCGAGCTCGGCCACATGACCATCAACTTCGACGGGCCGCCCTGTCAAGGCACGTGCCCGGGCACCGGCCACCTCGAGGCCTACGCCTCCGGTACGGCCGCCGACCGGCTCGTCCGGGAGGTGGCGGCTGAACGCCCGGACGGAGACCTCGGGCAGGCTGCGGCCGAGGGCGCGGAGGTCGACGCGAAGCTCGCGGTGGAGCTCGCCTCGGTGGCCGCTGGGGACGCCCGCGAGCTGATCGAGCGCGTCGGCTCGCGCCTCGGCCACGTGATCGAGAGCTATGTGAACATCTTCAACCCGTAGGTCGTCGTCTCCGGCGGCTGCTTCGCGCGCGCGTGCCGCTTCCTGCTCGAGCCGGCGAGGAAGGTCGTCGCCGAGCGCGCGCTCGCGCCCGCTCGGGACCAGGTCCGGATCGAGCTCGCCGTGCTCGGCGTCGAGGCGGGGCTGATCGGGGCCGGCCTGGTCGGGTTCGAGGCGGCCGACGCCGTCCAGACCAGATATTGCTGGTCGTCTGCCCGACGCCGATCGGGAACCTCGAGGACGTCACGCTTCGGGTTCTCAGGGAGCTCGACGAGGCCGACGTCGTCCTCTGCGAGGACACCCGGCGGACCAAAGTCCTGCTCGACCGGCACGGCGTCTCCGCGCGGCTCGTGAGCTTCCACCGGCACAACGAGGCTGCCCGAACGGCCGAGACCCTGCCGCGCCTCGAGGCCGGAGAGAAGGTCGCGCTCGCGAGTGACGCCGGCCTTCCCGGGGTCAACGACCCCGGCGCCCGCCTGATTGCGGCCGCGATCGAACACGGAATTCCCGTCACCGTCCTGCCCGGGCCCTCGGCCGTCGAGACGGCGCTTGTGGCCAGCGGTCTCGTCGGCGAACGCTACACCTTCCTCGGCTATCTACCACGAGCCCGGGAGGCGCTCGCCCGGCTCTGGGGCGAGCTGCCGGAAGGGACGACGGCCGCGTTCGAGTCGGCACGCCGGCTCCCGGCGAGCCTGGCGAGCCTCGCCGCGGCGGAGCCCTCGCGCCGCGTCGCGGTGTGCCGCGAGCTGACGAAGCGCTTCGAAGAGGTGGTGCGGGGGTCGGCCGCCGACGTCGCGGCCCGCTTCACGGAGGCGCCGAAGGGCGAGATCACACTCGTGATCGGCCCCGGCGCGCCGCAACCGAAGGCCGGCGAGCACGACGCCTCGTCTGCCGTCTCCGAGCTGGTCGAGGAGGGAGTCCCGCGCCGCCGCGCGGCGGACGTCGTGGCCCGGCTGACCGGGCTCTCGAAGAACCGGCTCTACCGGGACTCGCTCTAGCGGCGGGCGGTCAGGCCCGCGCGAGCTCGCGGATGCACGACCGGCATACGGACCGGCCTCGATGCTCTCCGAGCCTGTGTTCGCTCCCGCAGAAGACGCAGGCCGAATGCGGCTTCTCGAGCAGGATCGTGTCGCCCGCCACCGAGATCTCCACCGGATCCTTGTCGGCGATACCGAGCCGCTTCCGGATCTCGATCGGGATCACGATGCGGCCCAGCTCGTCGATGTGCCTGACGATGCCCGTGGTTCTCGCTCGTCCCTGGTCAGCAAGGATTTCCACCACGTCCACGTGCCCCCACCACCCGTTCGGAAACGGCCTGGGGTCAGGCGGGCGACTCGTATCATTGAGGGGGTGCCCTTCTACTTGACCACTCCGATCTACTACGTGAACGCGACGCCCCACATCGGGAACGCGTACACGACGATCGCGGCCGACGTCCTCTCGCGGCACCACCGCCAGCGTGGCCATGACACCTTCTTCCTGACCGGCACCGACGAGCACGGCTCGAAGATCGCTCGAGTCGCCGCGGAGCAAGGACTCGAGCCGCAGGATTTCGTCGACCGGATGGCGCCTCAGTGGCAGGAGCTCCCGAAGCGCTTGAGCGCCACCCCCGACTTTTTCATCCGGACGTCCGACGAGGGCCACAAGGCGGTCGTACAGGAGTTCCTCCAGCGGATCTACGACGCGGGGGAGATCTACGAGGGCACGTACGACGGCCTCTACTGCACCGCTTGCGAGTCGTTCTACACGGAAGCCGAGCTCGTCGGTGGGCGCTGCCCCCAGCACGGCACCGTGCCCGAGCGCGTGGAGGAGAAGAACTACTTCTTCCGGCTCTCGGCGTACCAGGACCGCCTCCTCGCGCTGTACGACGAGAACCCCGAGTACGTCCTTCCCCGCTTCCGCTACAACGAGGCGCGGAGCTTCATAGCCGGCGGGCTCGACGACATCAGCGTCAGCCGCGCGAGCCAGCGCTGGGGGATTCCCGTGCCGTGGGACACGGATCAGGTCATCTACGTCTGGGTCGACGCCCTGATCAACTACTGGAGCGCGCTCACCTACGCACGCGAGGGCGAGGATCTCCGCGAGACCCTCTGGCCCGACGTCCGCCACCTGCTCGGGAAGGACATCCTCAAGTTCCACTGCGTCATCTGGCCGGCGCTCCTCCTCGCCGCGGGCTACGAGGTGCCGAAGCAGCTCTTCGTGCACGGGTTTCTGCTCCTCGACGAGCGCAAGATCTCGAAGTCCGTCGGGAACGTGATCGACCCGCTCGATCTGATCGACGTCTACGGCGTCGATCCGGTGCGCTTCTACCTGCTGCGCGAGGTGCAGTTCGGTCACGACGGCAACGTTTCCGTCCAGGGCCTCCACGACCGCTACGAGCGTGAGCTCGGCAACGACCTCGGGAACCTCCTGTCCAGAACGACCGCGATGGTCTCTCGCTACCGGGACGGTCGGATTCCCGACGCCCCGTGGGACGAGTCGCCGATCAACGAGGTCATCACCGAGCTGCAGGTGGAGGTGGCCTCGAGGCTCGACCGGTTCGACCTCACGGGGGCGCTCGAGAAGATCTGGGAGGCCGTTCGCGGACTGAACGCCTACGTTGAGTCTCAGGCTCCCTGGGTGCTTGCGCGGGAGGGCGAGCAGACCCGGCTCGACCAAACGCTGTACGACCTGGTCGACGGCCTGCGGGCGGTCGCGATCGCGCTTGCCGCCTACCTTCCGGAGACTGCGCCCCGGATTCTGGGCGCGCTCGGCCAGCCCGGCGACCTTGCCTGGAACGGCGTCGCGTACGGGGGCGCGCTTCCGGCCGGCGACATCGAGCCGGCGTCGCCGCTCTACCCCCGCGTCGAATCGCCCGCCGCCGCGGCGTGATCGACACCCACGCGCACCTGGACGCGCTGGACGACGCGGACGGGGCGCTCGCCCGGGCCCTCGAGGCCGGTGTGACCCGGGTCGTCACGGTCGGGACGACGATCGCATCCTGCCGACGCGCCCTCGAGCTCGCCGACCGGCACGAAGGCGTCTTCGCGGTGCTCGGGCTCCATCCGCACGAGGCCGGCGAGACCTGGGAGGAGGAGCTCGACGAGCTGCGTGAGCTCCTGGGCCACCCCGGTGCGGTGGCGGTCGGCGAGACCGGCCTCGACCACTACCGGGACTACGCGCCACACGACCGCCAGGCCCAGCTCTTTCGGGCGCAAGTCGGTCTCGCGGAAGAGCTCGAGAAGCCGCTCGTCGTCCACACGCGGGCGGCCGACCAGGAGACTCTCGACGTCCTGCGCGACCTGGCGCCGGACACGCGTGTCGTCCTCCATTGCTTTTCGTCGACGGCCTTGCTCGAGCCCGCGCTCGAGTCCGGGTGGGACGTCTCTTTCGCCGGCAACGTCACCTACCCCAAGGCGCCCGAGCTGCGGTGGGCCGCGGAGCGCGTTCCGGCCGATCGCCTGCTCGCGGAGACGGACTGTCCCTACCTGGCTCCCCAGGCGGTGCGCGGGCGGCCGAACGAGCCGGCCCACGTCGTCCACACCCACGCGGCGCTTGCGGAGGCGCGGCGAGAGGACGTCGAGGAGCTCGGCCGGCAGATCGAGTCGAACGCGGCGGAGGTTTTCGAGCTCCCATGAGCCGCTACCCGGTGACTCCGAACCGCGACCTCGGCCAGCACTTCCTCGCCGACGACAACATCCTCGGAGTCGCCGGCCGCCTCGCGGCGCTCTCCGCCGATGACGTCGTCCTCGAGATCGGCGCCGGGCTAGGTGTCCTGACCCGCTACCTGGCGGAGCGGGTTGCCCACGTCCACGCGGTCGAGCTCGACCGGAGCCTCGAGCCGCACCTCCGGGACGCCGTCGCCGGGCACGAGCACGTGAACCTCGTCTTCGGAGACGCGCTGGTGCTCCCGCTCGCGGCGCTCGAGCCGCCGGCGACCAAGCTCGTGGCCAACCTTCCGTACCAGGTTGCGACTCCCGTCGTCGTCGAGTCCCTGGACGGCCTGCCGCTGCTCGAGCGCTGGTGCGTGATGGTGCAGCGCGAGGTCGCCGACCGGTTCTTCGCCGAGCCGGGCACGCGCGCTTACGGCGCCGTCTCGGTGCTGATCCGGCTGACCGCGGCGCGAATGGGTACCCATCCGGTTGCGCGGACGGTCTTCCGTCCGCCGCCGAACGTGGATTCCACCCTGATCGCGTTCGAGCGGACGCGTGCCTGGGGACCCGAGTACGCGCCGCTCAAGCGGCTCGTCCAGGGCTCCTTCGCCCATCGGCGGAAGACGCTCGCAAACTCGCTCGAGCTCGCCGGCCTCGCTCCACGGAGGCGAAGCGCGGCGGCGCTCGAGGCGATCAGCCGTGAAGCCGGCGTTCGCGCCGAGGCGCTCGACCCGGAGGAGTTCGTCCGGCTGGCCGACCGGCTCGCCGCACCGTGACCCGAGTCGTCGTCCCCGCGAAGATCAATCTCGCCCTGATCGTGGGCGAAGCCCGCCCGGACGGCTTCCACGAGGTGGCGACGGTCATGCAACGGATCGACCTTCACGACCGGCTGAGGCTCGCGCCGGGCGAGGCGCTCTCGGTGCGGGGGTTCTCCGACGACACCCTGGTCTCGAGGGCGCTCGAGCGACTGGCGGCGGCGGCCGGCGTCGAGCCCCGTTGGCGCGTCCGGATCGAGAAGCGCATCCCGGTGGCCGCGGGGCTCGGGGGCGGGAGCGCCGACGCAGCCGCGGCTCTCGTCCTCGCGAATCAGACTCTCACCGAGCCGCTCGAGGAGGACACCCTGGCCGTGCTCGCGGCAGGCGTCGGCTCCGATGTCCCCTTCTTCCTCCAGCCCGGGCCGAAGCTCGCAGAGGGAGCGGGCGAGCGGTTGCGGCGGCTCGAGCTTCCCCAGGACTACTGGCTCGTCGTCGCCATGCCGCTTCGGGCCGCGAAGGCATCGACCGCCGAGGTCTACCGACGCTTCGACGAGCTCGGAGGTGGACCCGGCTTCGAAGCTCGTCGTCTCGCCCTTCTCGACGCGCTCGAGCGCTGC
>JBPCPR010000015.1:0-11136 GCA_050998925.1 Gaiellaceae bacterium | reverse complement strand
GGCCGGGGGAGATGGCGGCGAAGTCGGCCGTCGACGCCGCGCTGCACGACCTCTGCGGGAAGCTGGCCGGTACCCCGGTCTGGCGGCTGCTCGGGCTCCGCCGGTCCGGACCACCCACCTCCTGGACGATCTGGCTCGGCGATCCGGACGACATGGCCCGGCGGGCCGAGCAGGTCGATCCTCGCTTCAGACGGCGGAAGCTGAAGCTCGGGGGACGCGACGGGCTCGACGTCGAGCGAGTCCGGGGGGTTCGCGGCGTCACCGACCTCCCGCTGATGGTGGACGTGAACGAGTACTGGGACGTCGACGAGGCGCTCGAGAACATCGCCGCGCTGGCCGGCCTCGGGGTCGAGTACGTCGAGCAGCCGCTCCCCGCAGGTGACCCGGACGGGCCGCGGCTCAAGCGGGAGGCGGCGCTCCCGGTCTACGTGGACGAGGACTGCCACACCCTCGCCGACGTGGCGCCGTGCGCGGAGCGCGCCCACGGCATCAACATCAAACTGGCCAAGAGCGGAGGCATCCGGGAAGCCCACAAGATGGCCGTCGCGGCCCGCGCGCTTGGCCTCGGAGTCATGCTCGGCTGCATGATCGAGACCGGCCTCGGCATCTCGGCGGCGTGTCAGTTGGCGAGCCTCTGCGACCACGTCGACCTGGACGGCAACCTCCTGCTCGCGGAGGATCCCTGGCCCGGCGTCGCCTTCGAGAACGGCGTCCAGGTTCCGCCCGACGAGCCCGGCCTCGGAGTGCGCGAAGCGATCCGGGAACGGGAGTGAAGCGGTACCTGATCCTCGCCGAGGGGTACGTCACCGACGCGCACTACGGGAAGACCATGCGCGGGGTGCTGAACTACGGTTCGGAGGAGGTCGTGGCGCTCCTCGACTCGGAGCACGCGGGGGAGACGCTGCACGGCCTGCCCGTGGTCGGGTCCGTCGTGGAGGCGCTCGGCTACGAGCCCGATACGGCGCTCGTCGGTGTCGCCACCTCGGGAGGGAGGCTGCCCGAGGTCTGGCAGACGATCCTCCGGGACGCCATTTCAGCCGGGCTCGACGTCGAGTCGGGCATGCACGTCTTCCTCGACGAGGATCCGGAGCTGGTGGCCCTCGCCGCCGAGCATGGGGTGGAGCTCCGAGATCTCCGCCGTCCACCCACCGACGTGACGGTCCCGTCAGGGGCAAACCTCGAGCAGGAGGCGGCGGTCGTCCTCACGGTCGGGTCCGACTGCGCGATCGGCAAGATGACCGTCTCGCTCGAGCTCGACCGCGCCGCCCGCGGGCGCGGGCTCCGGTCCGTGTTCGTGCCGACAGGCCAGACCGGAATCGCGATCGCCGGCTGGGGAATCTCTGTCGATGCCGTCGTCGCGGACTTCGTGGCAGGCGCGGCCGAGCAGCTCGTGGTCGAGGGGGCGACCCGCGGAGACCTCCTCTGGGTGGAGGGACAGGGCTCGCTCATCCATCCGCAATACTCGGGCGTCACGCTCGGGCTTCTGCACGGAAGCGCTCCGCACGTCCTCGTGCTCTGCCACCAGGCGGGCGCGACCGAGATCGAAGGCTGCCCGGGACATCCGATCCTGCCGCTCCGAGAGCTCGTGGACCTCCACGAGCGCATGTCCTTGCCCGCCCGGCGGGCCCGTGTTGGCGCCGTCGCGCTGAACACGCGGATGCTCGACGACGATGCTGCCCACGCGGCGATCGCGGCCACCGAGGACGAGACGAACCTGCCCGCGGACGACCCCGTGCGCTTCGGCGCCGGCGCGCTCGTGGACGCGGTCCTCGGCGCGCTTCCGGCCGGCTCTCTGCGCGCTCCGGTATAAGACCCGCGTGACCGACCCCCGTGTCGAACGGCTCGGCGACCTCGTCGTCAACTACTCGCTCGAGCTGAGCGAAGGCCAGGTCGTGCGGATCGACGGGCTCGAGATCGCGGCTCCGCTGGCGGTCGCGACGTACCGGTCGGCCCTTCGAGTCGGGGCCCACCCGTACACGAACCTGTCGGTCGACGGGCTGCTCGAGCTCCTGCTCGAGACCGGCTCCGAGGAGCAGCTCGCCTACATCTCCCCGGTGGAGTCCCTGGAGATGGAGTCGCTCGACTCGCTCGTCACGATCTGGTCGGAAGTGAACACCCGCTCCCTCACTCGGGTCGACCCGGGGAAGCACAGTCGCTACATCGCCGCGCACCGGACGCTCTCGAATCGCCGCTGGGAGCGCATCTCGAGCGGCGAGATGAGGTGGTGCGGAACCCTGCACCCGACCTTCGCGCACGCCCAGGACGCAGACATGTCGCTCGAGGAGTACGAGGCGTTCGTCTTCGCCGCCTGCCACACGGACGAGGAGAACCCTGCCGCGCACTGGAGCGAGTTGGCTCGAAGCCTCGGGGCGCGGGCGGAGGATCTCGGGTCGGTCCGGGAGCTTCGGATCGTTGGGCCCGATACTGATCTCCGCGTGGGTGTGGAGGGAAGGACATGGCTTGCAGCCGACGGGAAGTACAACCTGCCCGACGGCGAGGTCTTCACGAGCCCCCGCGAGACCGAGACCGAGGGTGAGATCCGCTACACGTTCCCCGCGATCTTCCAGGGCCGCGAGGTCGAGGACGTCCGGTTGCGGTTCGAGGGCGGCCAAGTCGTGGCGGCCGAGGCGGCGCGCGGCGAGGAATACCTCCACTCGCTTCTGGGCATAGACGACGGAGCGCGGGTCCTCGGAGAGGTTGCCTTCGGGCTGAACTACGAGATCGACCGCTTCACGCGCAACATCCTCTTCGACGAGAAGATCGGCGGGACGATGCACCTCGCGCTCGGAGCGGCGTTCGCCCAGGCCGGAGGCGAGAACTCTTCCGGCCTGCACTGGGACATGATCTGCGACCTGCGCGAGGAGGGCGAGGTCTACGCCGACGGCGAGCTCGTGTGGAAAGCAGGAGCGTTCCTGAGCGAGCCGGTCGTCCACGCATGAGAGGCGGTTCGCGTATCGAGCGGCTCGCCACGGTCCTCGTCGACTACTCGACGGAGGTTCAGCCGGGCCAGCTCGTGCTCATCGAGAGCTCTCCGCTGGCGGCACCGCTCGTCTTGGCGGTCGCACGGCGCGTACTCGAAGCCGGAGCGCACCCGCAGACACGGCTCGCGGTGGACGGGCTGGCGGAGTCGCTTCTCGCCCACGGCACCGACGCGCAGCTCGAGTGGGTGAATTCCGCCAGGGTGGAGGACTACGAGCGTGCGGACGTGCGGATGGTGTTCGAGGCCGACGTCAACACGCGCAGCCTGAGCTCGATCGATCCAAAGCGGATGGCCCTGGCCGGCCGGGCCCGGGAGCTGCTCCGCAACCGGTACCTCGAGCGCGCAGCGGCGGGCGAGCTTCGCTGGGTGATCACCCTGTTCCCCACCTACGCGGCGGCGCAGGACGCGGAGATGTCGCTCGCCGAGTACGAGGAGTTCGTGTACGGCGCCGGCCGGCTCGACGAGGAAGACCCTGTCGGAGAATGGCGCCACTTCGGCGAGGACCTCACCCGGCTGGCCGAATGGCTCGACACGAAGAGTGAGGTGCGAATCGTCTCGAACGGCACCGACCTGACCCTGGGAGTCAAGGGCAGGACGTGGATCCCGTGCGGGGGGAAGGAGAACTTCCCGGACGGGGAAGTGTTCACCGGCCCCGTCGAGACGAGCCTCGAGGGCGAGATCCACTTCTCGTTCCCCGCGAGCTTCCAGGGGCGCATGGTCGAGGACATCCGCCTCCGGTTCGAGGGCGGGGAGGTCGTCGAGGCGCACGCGGCGCGCGGTCAGGACTTCCTGGACGCCATGCTCGCCATGGACGACGGCGCGCGGCGGGCCGGCGAGTTCGCGTTCGGGATGAACGAGGCGATTCAGGAGTTCACGAAGAGCACGCTCTTCGACGAGAAGATCGGTGGCACGGTCCACCTCGCGCTCGGAAGGGCGTATCCGGAGAGTGGGGGTCAGAACCAGTCGGCGCTCCACTGGGATCTCGTGTGCGATCTCCGCTCGGGGAGCGAGGTGTTCGTCGACGGCGAGCTCGTCTACCGAGATGGACGCTTCCTGCCCGGTACCTACTAGATGGTTGATCGACAATTACCCCACCCTCGGGGCGCCAATTACCGACCAACCATCTAGGCTCACCGCTGATCGCGCTGCTCGGAGACACGCACATGCCTCGCGGCACGCGCGGGCTGCCGGAGGCATGTCTGCGCCTCCTGCGGCAAGCGTCGCTCATCCTGCACACCGGAGACCTGACCTCGAGGGAGTTCCTCACCGAGCTCGAGGGGCTCGGGCCGGTGGCCGCCGTCCGGGGAAACATGGACGAGCCGCGGCTTCGAGACGAGCTACCCGAGCGTCTCGTGCTCGAGGCGGAAGGGATCCACGTGGGCCTCGTCCACGACGGAGGCTCGAGGGCGGGCCGGGAGGATCGTCTCCGAGCCTGGTTCCCGGACTGCGACGCGGTCGCTTACGGCCACAGCCACCTGCCGGAGGTGAGCAGGATCGAGGAGACGTGGATCCTGAATCCCGGTAGCCCAACGGAGCGGCGCCGGGCTCCGGAGAAGACCATGATCGTCCTCCACGAGGGTGCTCCCAGCCTGGTGTCCTTCGGGGCTTGACAAGCGAACACGTGTTCGCTTAGAATGGCGAACACATGTTCGTCTCGCGTCTCATGCTCGTCGGGGTCGTTTCGCTCACACTTCTCGTGTTCGCGCTGGGGGCGGCGCGACCGTCGAGCGGAGCGGCCCCCGAGACGCGCTACGTCGTGCAGGCGGGTGACACGCTCTGGCGGATCGCTGCCGAGCACACCGGCGGCGACGTGCGGGAAGCCGTCTGGCGGCTCACGGAGGAGAATGATCTGACGAGCCCGCTCCTGCAGCCGGGCCAGGTCCTTGTCATTTCGGGCTAGGGGGGCTAGGTCAGCTCGCGGCGAGGGCTTGCGACTCGTCGATCCAGAGCTCGTCGGGTCGCCTCTTCGCAACGGCGAAGAAGGCGTCGACGACGACTGGAATGAACTGCGTGCCGCGGCCTTCGCGCACCTCGTGCATCGCGGCCTCGAGCGTCAACGCCCCCTGATACGGGCGGTCGGTCGTCATCGCGTCCCAGGCGTCGGCGAGCCCTGCGATTGCGGCGGCGACCGGGATCGCATCAGCCGACAGACCGTCGGGATAGCCCTTGCCGTCCCAGCGTTCATGGTGGTACCGGACGATGGGCACCGCTTCGCGGAGGCGGCTGAACTTCTCGATGATGCGAGCTCCCTCGGCGGAGTGACGCTTGATCTCCTCGTACTCCTCGCTGGTCAGGCGGCCGGGCTTCGTCAGGATCCCGTCCGGGACGGCGATCTTCCCGATGTCGTGGAAGAGAGCCCCGAAGCGGAGTGCGTCCATCTCGACGGGGGTGAATCCCAGCTCGTCGCCGAGAGCGAGGGCGACCCGCTGTATGCGCAGCGAGTGTCCGGCGGTATAGGGATCTTTTGCCTCCACGGTCGCGTTCAAGCTCTCGACTGCCTCGAGCGCGTTCAGCTCGAGCGCCTCGTAGGCGTTCGCGAACGCGACCGAGCGCTCCCGGAGCGTCGTCGTCTGACGTCGCAGGGTGTCCGAGGCGCGCCGCACGAGCAGGACGAGGAGACTCCAGAGGGCGAAGAAGACGCCGGCAGTCATGAGCCAGATGATCTGCTTTCTGCCGGCGATGGACGCCTCGAGCGGCGTCGCGTCGGCGTAGATCTCATAGGCGCCGACCACCTCGCCGGCGGCAACGACGGGTGCATAGACCTCGATCACGTGCTCGATGTCGAGCTCAGCCTCACGCGCATTCTCGACTCCGTGCCTGACCTCGAAGCTCGCCACCGGCCGCCCGTGGTCGATGACCTCGCGCAGGTCGCCGCTCACCGGGAAACGGCGGCCGATCCGCTCCGGAGCCAAGGTCGTCCACGCGAGCACGCCGTCGGGGCGCCAGACCTTCACGCTCAGGATGTCGGGGCGCTCGGCGAGATCCCGTCGAATGAGGGTGGTTGCCTTCGGGCCGACCATGAGTTGCGATCCGTACACGAGGCTGCTGCCGAGAACCCCGCTCGTGTACTGGGCGAGACTCCGCTTGGCGTCGTCGAGGGCCTGGGCGCGAAGCGAGTGGGTCATCACGGTGCCGAGGACGAAGCCTCCGGCAGCCAAGAGGAGGGCGCTGACGACGAGGAAGGCGCGGAGGAGCGTCAGGGAATGCGAGACGCGCTGCAGAGGGGATTCACGGGGCATGCGGCTCTCTCACTATCGGTGCCAGAAAGCCAGGCCTTGAGCGGTCGAAGGGGGTGAACCGCCGTAGACTGACTCCGTGGATCTCGACCTCGTTTTCCTCGGGACTTCCGGCTCGGTGCCGACGGCTCGCCGCGCGCCGGCGGGGACGCTGATCCGCCGTGCCGGAGAGCGCATCCTGGTCGATTGCGGCGAGGGGACGCAGCGACAGCTACTGCGCTCCGGAATCGGGCTCGTGGAGCTTCCCGAAGTCTTCCTGACCCACTACCACGCCGACCACTACCTCGGCCTTCCGGGCATGCTGAAGACCTTCGCGCTGCGAGGTCGGGAGCTTCCCCTCACCGTCTACGGGCCACCCGGTCTCCTCGACCTCTTCGGCGCGCTCCGGCGCATCTTCGGCAAGCTCACCTACAAGCTCGATCTCGTCGAGACGCGGCCCGGGGACACGATCGACCGGGGTGAGTACCTGCTGGTCGTCTTCGAGGTGGAACACGGGCTGCCGTCGAACGGCTATGCGCTCGTGGAGCGCCCGCGGCCGGGTCGGTTCGACCTCGCTGCGGCGGAGCGCCTCGGCATCCCCGAGGGGCCGCTGTTCGGTGCACTCCAGCGGGGAGAGCAGGTGACGCTTCCGGACGGGGCCACGGTGGCGCCCGGCGACGTCCTGGGCGCGGCGCGGCCTGGGCGAAAGATCGTGTTGACGGGGGACACGCGCCCCTCGGCGTCCGTGCTCGAAGTGGCCAGAGAGGCGGACGTCCTCGTGCACGATGCAACCTTCGCGGAGGAGGAGCATGAGCGGGCGGACGAGACCGGCCATGCGACGGCAACGCAGGCGGCCGAGCTGGCCGCCGCCGCGAAGGCGCGGATGCTCGCCTTGACCCACCTGTCGAACCGGTACTTCGGGCCCGAGATCGCGCGCGAGGCACGGGCGATCTTCGCCGAGACGGTCGTACCCAGGGACTTCGATATCATCGACGTCCCCTTTCCCGAGCGGGGTGCGCCACGGCTGATCAAGGGCGGGGCGCTCGGGCGTCACGAGGAGGCCGAGGCCGGTGTCGAGCATGGTGCAGGTGGCGCTGACGCGGGATCTGACCGAAGCGGAGGAGATCCAGTCGATCCTCCTGTCGGCGGGGATCGCGTCGGAGCTCGAGGCCGCAGTCGAGCACCATCCGGCCGCGCTTGACGACGCTCCGACCAAGGTTTTCGTCCCGGAGAGCTCGCTGGAGGCTGCACAGTACGCCATCGAGGCAATGACGGACCCCGACGAGCTGATCGGGGACGCGTAGCCGCGCCGTCAGGTCCCGACTTCGGGCCACTCGCGGCGAGCTACGACCGGCTCCGGCCGGCCGACGAGAACTAGCTCGAGCCCCTCGCGGCCTTGGTCGCTGCGGCGGAGGGCGTCGCGGGCAAGCGGGCCCTCGACGTCGGGTCCGGCACCGGCCGACTCGCGGAGGCCCTCGCGGCGCGCGGGGCCCGTGTCTGGGGAGTCGACCCGTCCGAAGAGATGCTTGCCGTGGCTCGCGAGGCGGCGGGGAAGGCCGTGGGCTTCAAGCGCGGCGAGGCCGAGCGCCTGCCGTTCAAGAGCGCCTGGTTCGACCTGGTCTTCCTCCGCCTCGTCGTCCATCTCGTCGATCGCCGGAAGGTGCTGCCGGAGCTTCGGCGCGTCCTCGCCCCGGGCGGGAAGGCGGTGATCGCAACGTTCGACCCGAGACACTTCGGAAGCTTCTGGCTGACCCGCTTCCTGCCGTCGGTGGAGCGGATCGACCGCGCGCGTTTCCCGGAGCCCGGGGTGCTGGCTCGCGAGCTCCGTGCAGCCGGCTTCGGAGAGGTGGCCGTGCAGCCACTCGAAGAGCGAGCAACCATGACCCGCGAGGAGGCGCTCGAGCGAATCCGCGGCCGGTACATCTCGACACTCCACCTCCTCGACGACGACGAGCTCGCCGCCGGCCTCGCCCAGGCGGAGCGGGAGCTCCCCCCGGAGATCGAGATCGAGCTTCACTGGGCGGTCGTCTCGGCTCACTCGTGACCGTCGTCGACCTCGTCGTCTTCGTGTGCGTCGCCCTGGCCGCCCTCCAGGGCGCGGCCCGCGGGCTCTCGACCCAGGCGGTGTCGCTCGCCGGCCTCGCCGTGGGCGGACTCGCCGGCTCCCGCGTCGCCCCGCTGTTCTTGGAAGAAGGAGCGAGGTCCCCCTGGCTTCCCGTGGCCGCCCTCGCGGGAGCGGCGGTGGGCGCGATGCTCTTCCAGCTCGTCGCCACGTCGCTCGTCTCTCGGCTCGGCTGGTTCCTGCCGGCACCGGTGCGGCTGATCGACTCCGTCGGCGGCGCCCTCTTCGGCGCACTGGTCGGCCTCGCCATCGTCTGGCTCCTCGCGGTCGTCGCCCTCCAGCAGCCTTCACTTGGGCTGCGAAAAGAGGTGCAGCGCTCGGAGGTCCTACCGCGCCTCGTCGAAGCCGTGCCACCCCGCACCGTCCTGCGGGCGCTCGGGCGCTTCGACCCGCTGCCGTTGATCGAGGCGATTCCCGGCGGGCGCCTGCCCCCTCCGGATCCGAGCGTCGCCCGCTCGTCCGGGTCCAACCTGGCCGCCCAGGCGGTCGTGAAGGTCCTCGGGACGGCGTGTGGACTGGGTCTCGCAGGGTCGGGGTGGGTCGTGGGTCCTACGCTCGTCGCCACCAACGCTCATGTCATTGCCGGGGAGCGGGATACCCGCGTGCTCGTGCCGAACGGCAGGAATCTGCTCGCCCGACCGGTGTACGTGGATGCGTTGAACGATGTTGCGCTCCTCCGGGTGCCGTCGCTCGGTGTCCCGCCGCTCCGGACGGCATCCGCGCAGGGCGCTCCACGTCCGGTTGCGCTGCTCGGCTATCCGGAGAACGGCCCGCTCGTCTCGGTGCCGGGCACGGTGGGCCCGCCCCGGCGAATCGTCGGGCCGGATGCGTACGGCCGGGGCCCGCGCTCGCGGGTCGTCATGCCGCTTCGCGGGAAAATCCGGCGGGGGCACAGCGGCGGGCCTGCGGTCGACCGGAGCGGGCGCGTCGTCACGATGATGTTCGCCGCGACACGGGAGGGGGGCGGAGGACTCGGCGTGCCCGTCGAGCTCGTGACGCGTCCCGCCCGCGGGCCTCTCCGGCCCGTCTCCTCGGGCCCCTGCACGCGCTGAGAAGGCCGTCCGACCACACGGTGTAAAGTCCGCCGACCCTTTAACTCGGTCCGGAGAGGCCGGAAAGGAGATCGTGGTGGCTGTGCCCGTCGAGGCGGGAAAGCCTCTGCTCGATGCGGAGGCGCTGAACCGGACGCTCGCTCGCCTCGCGCACGAGATCGTCGAGGGGAACCCGGACCTCGGGCAGGTCGCTCTGGTCGGCATCCACACCCGAGGAGTGCCGCTCGCGCAGCGCCTGCGTCGCCTGATCGGGGAGTTCGCCGGTGAGGGACCCGACCTGGGCACACTCGACATCACCTTCCACCGGGACGACGTCTCCGTGCGCGGTGGGGAGGCGCCGCTCCACGCACAGCCGGTCGTGAAAGCCACGCGGCTCGACTTTCCGCTCGAGGGAAAGACCTGTGTCCTCGTCGACGACGTCCTCTACACGGGCCGCACGATTCGCGCTGCGGTCGACGCGCTCTTCGAGTATGGCCGCCCGGCTCGCGTCCAGCTCGCCGTCCTCGTCGACCGGGGCCACCGCGAGCTGCCGATCCGACCCGACTACGTCGGCAAGAACCTGCCGACCGCGAGGAGCGAGCACGTGCGCGTGCAGCTCGTCGAGATCGACGAGGTCGATGCCGTGCTCCTCGTTCCCGCGTCAGATGGTTGACCGGCGGTTTGGTCTGGCCCGCTCCCCACGGGCACGCCAATTACCGACCAACCATCCCAGAGAAAGGTTGACCATGGCTGACGTCCACCCGCTGATCCGCGACGAGCTCTTACCGCCGCACCGGCCGCCCCGCCGCCACCTGATCTCGATCGCCGACGTCGAGCGCAGCGACGTCGAGCGGCTGCTCGCGCTCTCGCGCACGTTTTCCCGCTCGCTCGAGCGTGAGGTGAAGAAGCTGCCGGCCCTGCGTGGCCGCACGGTTGTCAACCTCTTCTACGAGTCCTCGACGCGCACGTCCTCGAGCTTCGAGCTGGCCGCGAAGCGCCTCTCGGCCGACGTGATGTCGATCAAGGCCACGGGCTCGGCCGTGGACAAAGGGGAGTCGCTGAAGGACACGGCGCTCACGATCGGCTGCTACGACCCGGACGTTGTCGTCATCCGCCACCCGGAGATTGGGGCTCCCAACCTCGTCGCGCTGCACACCGACGCCCACGTCGTCAACGCGGGCGACGGCAAGCACCAGCACCCGACGCAGGCGCTCCTCGACCTCTACACGATCGAGGAGGAGCTCGGCGGGATCGAAGGGCTCCACGTCGCGATCGTCGGCGACGTCCTCCATTCGCGGGTCGCGCGCTCGAACGTCCAGGCCCTGCTGCTCATGGGTGCACGCGTGACGCTGGTCGGGCCGCCGGCGCTTCTGCCACGCGGGATCGAGGCGATGGGCTGCGCGAGCTCGCACGACATCGGGGCGATCCGCGACGCCGACGTCGTCTACGTCCTCCGCATGCAGAAGGAACGCATGCTCGCCGGCGCCAACTACGTTCCCAGCCTTCGCGAGTACGCCGCGCGTTGGGGCGTCACGAGAGACCGGCTCCGGCTCGGCCAGAAGGTCATGCACCCGGGCCCGATGAACCGCGGTGTCGAGATCGACGACGACGCGGCCGACATGGCCGATGCGCTGATCGAGCGCCAGGTGCGAAGCGGCCTCGTCGTCCGCATGGCGGTCCTCTCCGACCTCCTGACCCACGGGCCGGTAGAGGTCAAGGTCGCCGAGATCGAGGAGGTAGCGTGATGTTGGCGGGAAAGAGCGGTCACGAAAGCGTCGTCATTCCGAG
>JBPCPR010000266.1:0-10875 GCA_050998925.1 Gaiellaceae bacterium | reverse complement strand
GCGGTTGGGGCGGGAGTCGCATCAGGCGGCGGGGGGCGACGGGATCGACGGTGCCGCTGGGCCCGGCATGCCCGCGCGTTCTGGTGGCGACGGCAACTCGGTCTTCAGGACCTCGTTCGTGCGGGTGTCGCGCTCGGCCAGGAACCACACCTCGCAGCCGAGGCGGTGGTACCACCACTCGCGCTGGACGCCCGCCACGTTGTCCCGGAAGTAGAGGTAGCTCGTGAGCTCCCGAAACGTCTCGGGGCTCTTCGGCCTCTTCGTGACCTCGCCCTGGTAATGGAACTCGTTGACGTCGCGGGGCCCGCAGTTTGGGCAAGGAAGCAAGAAGGACATCAGGAGGCCTCCGCGCCGGCGGACTGAGCATTGTCGAGCATGCGCTGGAGCTCCACGAGTACCCAGAGTAGGGCATCTCGGGTCGCCGCCTCGGCCGCTTCGCCGTCGTGGGCGCGGCAGGCCTCGAGCAGGGTGTCCGGGCCGCGCCGAAGATTCGCGAACGCCTCCGGATCGCGACAGAGATAGAGGATGTAGCGGGCGACGCGGATGCGCTGATCTTCGAGCGCCCGCAGCAGGCGCGGTCGATCCGCGCACCGGTAGCACGCGTCTCGAAGAGACCAGAACGGCGGGATGTAGCCGTCGAGGTCGCCGGCGCGAAACGCGCGCTCCATCTCCTTGCGTGCGGCTTCCATCTCGACGAGGGCTTCCGGGGTGCAGCGCTCGGCCCCGGCGCGGGCGAGGAAAGTCTCGAGCCCGAGTCTGAGCGCCTGGATCTCCTCGAGTTCGTCGAGGCTGAGGGGCGCGACACTCGAGCCGCGGCGCCTCCGGCTCACGACTAGGCCCTCGCTCTCGAGACGCCGGAGTGCGTGGCGAACCGGGGTCAGGCTGACGTTGAACCGTGCCGCGAGCTCTTCCAGGCGGAGTCGCTGGCCGGGCGGTAGCTCGAGTAGCCCGATTTCCTGCCGCAGGGCGCGGTAGACGCCGTCCTCCACAGACGGAATCTCGAGCGGCGCTGCTGCAGGTGTCGTCAGGGAGGGAGGCAATTTTTGACCTTTAATCAAAGATTCATACCGACGGCGGCTCGGGGCGTCAAGCCGAGAAAAAATGCATGCGACATGTATGTTTATCTGGATGGACAAGCGGCTCGCGAACCTCTTCGGTGTCACCGCGCTCGCGGCGACCGACCGGCTCCGAGCCGCCGTAGAGCGCGAACTTCCGCTCGGCGGTGCCGCGCCTGCGGCCCTCGTTCATCTGGATGCGTATCCCGGCGAGCCCGTCGAGGCGCTTCGGCGAGTCCTTCGCCTGTCGCAGCCGGGAACCGTCAGGCTGCTCGACCGCCTGGGGGTGCATGAGCTCGTCGAGCGTCGCGCGGGGCGGGACGGTCGCACACGAGCGCTCTTCCTGACCCCGAGGGGCCGGGAGGCGGTGCAGCGAATCCTTGCTCGGCGCGCGGCGAGCCTCAACGGCGTTCTCGAGAGTCTCACCCGAACCGAGCAGGCGCAGCTTCGCCCGCTGCTCGAGAAGCTCGTGAGCGGCCTCGCCGAGGATCGGCCCGAGGCGCTCGTCAAGTGCCGACTGTGCGACCGGGAGGCATGTTGCCGGGAGCCCGGCTGCCCTCTCGACCATACGACCAACAGCCCGCGCGAGGCCGAAGCCACCCCGTGACCGAGCCGGGTTAGCTTCGCCTCGTATCGGCGGGGGTGTGCATGGTCGCCGTTTCCTACGGCTTGGCACGGTACGGCTACGG
Organism: Gaiellaceae bacterium; assembly: GCA_050998925.1. Taxonomy (GTDB): domain Bacteria; phylum Actinomycetota; class Thermoleophilia; order Gaiellales; family Gaiellaceae; genus DASQGA01. The sequence continues at coordinate 9,131 of JBPCPR010000266.1, read as the reverse complement.
GCTCCTGCTTCCGGACATCCGCGCGAGCTTCGACCTCAGCACGCGTCTGCTCGGCATCATCGGAACCGGCTCGTACGCCGCCTACCTCGCGGCCACGGCCGCGGCGGTGCCGCTCGCGATGCGGAGGGGCCCCCGGTTCCCCGTCGTTCTCGGCGGCGGCGTCGCAGCAACGGGCATGCTCCTCGCAGGGCTTTCGGACAACGCGTTGCTTCTCGCCGGTGCGGTGCTCGTCGCCGGTGCGAGCTCCGGCCTGGTCTTTCCACCGTTCTCGGATCTCGTCGGGACGCTGCTCAGACCCGCGGCGCGCGGGCGGGCGCTCGCCGCCGTCAGCTCGGGCACCGGCTACGGAGTCGCGGTCGCCGTGCCCGTAGCTCTGATCGTCGGTAGAGAGTGGCGAACGGCGTGGTTGGTCTTCGCCGCGCTCGCAGCGCTCGCAACCCTCTGGGCCGCCCGTGCCCTTCCCGGCGGGCGCCGGGTGGACGCCTCCCGGAGCCGGTCGCGCCTTCGGGCTGGGTGGTTCTTCGGTGGTCGGTCGCGCTCGCTGCTCGCAGGCTCCCCGGTGGTCGGCGTCGGGAGCTCGGTCTACTGGACGTTCGCCGTCGACTACGTCGTCGGCGCAGGCTCGCTCTCGAGTAACGCTGCGCGGCTCCTCCTCGCCGTGGTCGGACTTGCGTCCGTCGGCGGCATCCTGGCCGGCGAGCTGGTGCGCCGGGTAGATCCACGCAACGCCTTCTTCGCCGTCTCCTTCGCCCTTGCGATCGCGTTCTGGCTCCTTTCGCTCGCGCCTTCGGCGCTCTTCGCGGTTCTGCTCTCCGCGGCGCTCTTCGGCGTCGCCTACAACCTCGTCGTCGCCATTCAGGTGATCTGGAGCGCCCAGGTCTTTGCGGACCGTCCGTCGGCCGGTCTCAGCGCCGTCATGTTCGCGATGGGGCTGGGCCTGCTTGTCGGTCCCGCGGGCGCGGGAGCTCTCGCCCAGGAGATCGGGCTTACGAACGTCTTCCTCGTCGGAGGCGGAGTCGTCGCGTCCGCGGTCTTGTTCGCTCCACGTGAAGCGCTGGTGCCCGGCTAGCGATTAATCCGCGGCTGTCGAGCCCGGGATCCAGCTCGTTCCTGCGAGGGGGACACGCGCCATCGCCGCGGCCTCGACGGTCAGCGCCACGAGATCTTCGGGCTCGAGGTTATGCACGTGGGACTTGCCGCAGGCGCGGGCCAGGGTCTGCGTCTCAAGCGCGAGCACGCGCAGATAGTTGGCGATCCGCCGGCCGCCCAGCACCGGGTCGAAGCGCGCCGCGAGCTCGTCGTCCTGCGTCGAGATGCCGGCCGGGTCGCGGCCGGCCTGCCAGTCGTCGTAGTACCCGGACGCGCTCCCGAGCTTCCGGTACCCCTCGTCGTGCTCCGGGCTGTTGTCGCCCATCGCGATCAGGGCCGCGGTTCCGATCGAGACCGCGTCGGCACCGAGCGCGAGCGCCTTGGCGACGTCGGCGCCGGTCCGGATCCCGCCGGAGACGATCAACTGCACCCGGCGGTGCATCCCGAGTTCCTGCAGGGCATCGACGGCGAGCCTGACCGCGGGCAGCGTCGGAATGCCCACGTGCTCGATGAACACGTCCTGCGTCGCCGCGGTTCCGCCCTGCATCCCGTCGACGACGATCACGTCGGCGCCGGCTTTCACGGCCAGCCCCACGTCGTAGTACGTCCGTGTCGCCCCGACCTTGACGAAGATCGGCTTCTCCCAGTCGGTGATCTCCCTGAGCTCGCCGATCTTGATCTCGAGGTCGTCGGGACCCGTCCAGTCGGGATGGCGGGAGGCACTGCGCTGGTCGATCCCCTGCGGGAGGTCGCGCATCTCGGCGACGCGGTCCGAGATCTTGTGGCCGAGGAGCATCCCGCCGCCGCCTGGCTTCGCACCCTGTCCGACGACGATCTCGATTGCGTCTGCCTGCCGCAGGTCATCCGGGTTCATCCCGTACCGCGACGGCAAGAGCTGGTACACGAGGAGCGTCGAGTGCTCGCGCTCCTCCGGAGTCATGCCTCCGTCTCCGGTCGTCGTCGACGTTCCGACCTCGCTCGCGCCCCGTCCGAGCGCTTCCTTGGCGGGAGCCGAGAGCGCCCCGAAGCTCATCCCGGCGATCGTGACCGGGATCTGGAGCTCGAGCGGCTTCTTCGCAAAGCGCGTGCCGAGGACGACGTCCATCTCACAGCGCTCGCGGTAGCCCTCGAGCGGGTAGCGAGAGACGCTGGCGCCGAGGAAGAGGAGATCGTCGAAGTGGGGCAGGCGGCGCTTGGCTCCGAAGCCGCGGATGTCGTAGATGCCCTGCTCGGCGGCACGCTGGATCTCCGCGATCACGTGCTTGTCGAAGAGGTACGACTCACGGAGGCCCCACGGCCGGTCGGCGGCGGCCATCAGTACGCGCCGGCGTTGTCGATCCGGAAGTTGTAGAGCGTGCGGCCGGACCCGTAGCGGCGGAACTCGGACGGGTCGACGTCCTCCAGGCCGGCGCGGTCGAGAAGATCGCGAAGCTCGGCCTCGTGCTCGTCCTCGAGCTCCTTCTCGACGCAATCGGCGCAGAGGGCGGTGACGCTGCCGCGAACGTAGATCCGTGCTTCGTAGATCGATTCGCCGAGAGCCTCGCCCGCATCGCCGCAGACGACGAGCCGCCCGGTCTGCGCCATGAACCCGCTCAGGTGCCCGACGGAGCCCTTGACCACGATGTCGATGCCCTTCAGCGAGATCCCGCACCTGGCCGCCGCCTCGCCGTGCACGACCAGAAGTCCGCCGTGCCCCGTCGCCCCGGCGGACTGGCTCGCGTTCCCGTCGACAACGACGGTGCCGGACATCATGTTCTCGGCCAGACCCGGACCGGCATTGCCGTGCACGCGCACGGTCGCCAGCTTGTTCATCCCCGCGCAGTAGTAGCCCACGTGGCCCTCGATCTCGACCTCGACCTCGGCGTCGAGACCGCACGCTGCGGCGTGCGCGCCGTTCGGATTGAGCACCCGCCAGCGCCTAGCGCCGGGAGCTCCGGCGGCGAGGTCATGGAGGCGCTGGTTCAGCTCGCGGAGCGGGGTGGCGGCCAGGTCGACGACCTCGGCGGTCGCCTCGACCGCCTCGGCCGCACTCACACCTTCGCCCGCTCCCAGGCGTACACGACGCCCGGGGCCGGCTCCCACGTCCGGGCTTCCGAGGCGCCGGGGAGGACGGCGATTGCGCGCCATTCCGATGCCATGGCGACCCAGTCGTCCGACTCGGCGATCACCGCCGGCTTGCAGGCGATCGGGTCGCGCAGGACGGCGAACCCGTCCGCGGTCCCGACGAGGAAGGTGTAGAAGCCGTCCAGATCCTCCAGGGATCCCGCGAGCGCCTGCTCGAGCGTAGCTCCCTCGTGCAGCCGCCAGGCGAGATACGCCGCGGCCACCTCGGTGTCGTTCTCGGTCTGAAAGGCGATGCCAGCTCGGCGCAGCTCCTCGCGTAGACGGTTGTGGTTCGAGAGCGACCCATTGTGGACTAGACACAGGTCGAGCCCCGTGGAGAAGGGATGAGACCCTTCCGTCGTGACACGGCTCTCGGTCGCCATCCGCGTGTGGCCGAGGGCATGGCTCCCGTGGAAGTCCGCCAGGGAGAACTGGCTCACGAAGTCTTCGGGCCGGCCCGTCTCCTTGTAGATCTCGATCGTCTGGCCGGCGCTCATCACCCGCAGTTCCGGCTGGGCGCGCTTGACCCAGGCCTCAGCTTCCACCGCGTCGGTGTCAACCACCACGACCGCATGGCTCGAGCGGACGCTCGCCTCGGGCGAGCCCCCGAAAACATTGCCGAGTTCCGCGGCAACGGCGTCCCAGTCCTGAAGCGGGTCGGACGAGTAGAGCGTCAGCTTGCTCGAGCCGGAGGGAGCGGGGTCGCGGTAGACCGCAACTCCGGCGCTATCGGGCCCGCGATCGCTCATCTGCGTGAGCATCGCCGCCAGGTGCTCGCCGAGCGAGCTTTCGATCTCAGACGACTTCGCGAACAGTCCGACAATTCCGCACATGCCGTTCCAATCTACCGACGCGGTTTCAGGTGGCGCTCGGCTAGAACCGGGTCAGATACTCGTTGATCTCCCAGGGCGTGACCTGCTCGTGGTACCGAGCCCACTCGTCGCGCTTGACGCGGATGAAGTAGTCGACGTAATCCTCGTCACGCCCGCGGCCGAGAGCCTTGCGGAGCACGTCGTCCCCCTCGAGCTCGACCGTCGCTTCGTAGAGGTTCCGGGGCAGGCTTTCGAGCCCACGGTCAGTGAGCTCCTCGTACGACAGCGTGTAGAGGTTCTCCGTGTTCGGCTCGCCCGGGTCGAGCCCATTCTCGATCCCGTCCATTCCGGCGGCGAGGATCGCTGCGGCCGCCAGGTACGGATTGCAGGAGCCGTCGATCGTCCGGTCCTCGATCCGGCCCGCGGCGGGTATGCGAAGCATCTGAGTGCGATTGTTGTGGCCGTACGAGATCCAGACGGGAGACCAGGTCGCACCGCTCGCGGTCGATCCGAGCTTCAGGCGCTTGTAGGAATTCACGGTCGGCGCGGTGATCGCGCTGTAGGCCCTTGCGTGCTTCGTGAGGCCGCCGATGAACTGGTAGGCCGTCTCCGAGAGGCCGAGGCCGTGGCGCGAGTCGCTCTCGTCGAGGAAGAGGTTCGTGTCGCCGTCCCAGAGCGACATGTGGAAGTGGGCTCCGTTGCCGGTCAAGTGTGAGAACGGCTTCGGCATGAAGGTCGCCACGATGCGGCGGCCGTCAGCCTCCCCCAGCCGCTCCGCGAGCGTGTGCACCATGTACCGGAAGAAGATGCCGCGGTCGCAGCTCGTGAGGGCGTCGGCGAAGACGAAATTCTGCTCGAACTGGCCGTTCGCGTCCTCGTGGTCGTTCGCGTAGTTGCCCCAGCCGAGCTCGTTCACGTACTTCGAGATCGTCGTCAGGAAGTCGTAGTGGCGGGTCAGTCCCAGCAGGTCGTAGCACGGCTTCTCGAGCGTGTCGCGATCGTCCTCGACCCGGATCGAGCCGTCGGGCATCTGCTCGACGAGGAAGTACTCGAGCTCGAGACCGAACCTGAAGTCGAAGCCCTTGGCGCGCGCGCTCTCGACGACGCGGCGAAGAATCGTACGCGGGTCGTAAGGCCAGTCTTCGCCCTCGACCGTGATGTCGCACGCGAACCTTGCGACAGTCGGTTCCCAGGGAACAGGGGTGAAACTTCGGAGGTCGGGCATGGCGGCGATGTCCGGGTCGGCCGGCACCTGGCCGATCTCGCCAGCAGCAAAGCCCGCGAAGCCGGCGCCGTCGTTGACGAGGTCGTCGAGGCTCGCAGCCGGAATCAACTTCGCGCTCGGGCGCGCGTACATGTCGACGAACTGCGCGAAGAAGAACTCGATTCCGCGCTTGTCGACCTCCTTGCGGATGTCGTCGACACTAGGACCACCTGGGGTCGGGGCCATGCCTTTTACTCATCCTCAGCGAAAGGTCGAGGGGGAGACCCTAACGCGCTGCAGGCGGAGTTTCGACCGCCCTCCGCCAGAGCTGGTACCGGCGAGCGCCGGATCTGGAGTCGCCAAATCGTGGTTCTGGGCGGAGCGAGGCCGTTTGGTTACTCGCGCGTCTACCTCGGGTCCCAACCCACCCGCCTGCTCGCGCTCGAGCGTACTCCCCGTAGGCGCGCGTGTGGCGCACCGGGTGTCACAGCTCTGTGCCGACGGGTCCTAGCGCGCGGCCGACTGGAGCGCAGACCTGACCGGCTCGATCCGGATCGCGCAGACCTTGTACTCCGGGATCCCGATCAGGGAATCGCCGACGTCGTTCGTCAGGAGGTTGACCCGCGACTCCGCGAAGTGGAGGGCCATCCACACGAGTCCGGGATACACACGGTCGCCGATCGCTGCGCGGGCCTGGATCTCTCCTCGTCGAGAAACGAGCCGCACCCAATCGCCCTCGACGACGCCGAGGCTCGATGCGTCCTCCGGGCTCAGCTCGACGAACGGCTCCTCCTGCTTGGCGAGGATCCCGTCCTCCCGCATCGTCATCGTCGCCGAGTTGTAGTGGTAGAGCGTCCGCCCGGTCGACAGGACGAACGGGTACTCGGAATCGGGCTCTTCGATCGGCGGCTGGTACTCGACCGGATAGAACTTGCCGCGGCCACTCGGGCGCGCGGGGTTCGGTGCGTGCAGGAACGTGGCGCCGGGATCGTTCTCGTCGAGACACGGCCACTGGAGCCCGACGTCCTCGATCCGCGGGTACCGGATGCCACTCCAGAGCGGCGCCAGGTCGGCAAACTCGTTCCAGACGTCTTCGGCCCCCTGGTAGTCGGGCCAGCCCGCATCCATCGCCTTCGCCAGGCCGAGCACGATCTCAAGATCCTCTCGCGCGTTGCCCGGCAGCGGCACTGCCTTTCGCACCCGGTTCACGCGGCGCTCGGTGTTCGTGAACGTCCCGTCCTTCTCGGCGAAGCTCGAGGCGGGGAAGACCACGTCGGCGAGCTTTCGAGCCGTCTCGGTGAGGAAGATGTCCTGCGAGACCAGGAACTCGAGATTCTCGAGCCCTTCTTCCACGTGGCTCGCGTTCGGTTCGGTGTGGGCCGGGTTCTCTCCGATCAGGTAGAAGGCCTTGATCCGGTCGTCGTGCAGGCCGGAGATCATCTGGTCAAGGCGGTAGCCGGGTGAGACCGGCACCGTGCCCTCGCCCCACCGCGCCTCGAAGCGCGCGACGACCTCGGGGTCGTTCGCCGGCTGGTAGCCCGGAAGGTAGGCGGGATTCGCGCCGGCGTCGTTCAAGCCCTGGACGTTGTTCTGTCCGCGAAGCGCGTTCAGGCCAGTCGACTCGTAGCCGAGATGGCCGGTCATGAGCGTGAGGTTGGAGAGGGACCAGATGTTGTCGATCGCGCACGCGTGCTCGGTGATCCCAAGCGTGTAGAAGATGGCCGCGTGCTTCTCGGTCGCGTACGCCCGCGCGACCCAGCGAATGTCCTCCGCCGGGACGCCCGTGACCGCCTCGGCCTCCTCAGGCGTGTACCGGGAGACGACCTCCCGCACGGCGTCGAAGTCCTCCGTGTACTTGGCGATGTACACCTCGTCCTGCAGGCCCTCGTCGAGGATCACGTGCATGATCGCGTTCAGGAGCCAGACATCCGTGCCCGGGCGGAGCTGGAGGTGGCGCTGCGCGAGCTTCGTGAGCCAGATCTTCCGCGGATCGGCGACCACTAGCGTCGCGCCCTGCCGGACAGCCTTCTTCATCCGCAGAGCGAGCACCGGGTGCGCCTCGGTCGTGTTCGAGCCGATCACGAGCAGGAACTTCGTGTTCTCGATCTCGGGGATCGAGTTCGTCGTCGCTCCTCTGCCTAACGACCTGACCAGGCCGTAGAGAGTCGGAGCGTGTCAGGTGGCTTCGCAGGAGTGGATGGAGTTGGTTCCCACCACCGTCCTGGCGAGCTTCTGGATCGCGAAGTTCTCCTCCATCGTCAAGCGTGCCGACGCAAGGAACCCGATCTTCTGCGGCCCGTGCCGGTCCTTCACATCCTTCAATCCCTGCGCGGCCACCTCGAAAGCGTGCTCCCAGGTCGTCTCGTGAAGCTCGCCGTCCTCTCCGCGGACAAGCGGCTCGGTCAGTCGGTCGGGATGGTGGACGAAGTTGAAGGCGAACCGGCCCTTGACGCACAGGTTGCCTTCGTTCGACACGTAGCTGGGGTCCGAGGTGACCTTGACGATCCGCTTCGTCTCGGGGTCGACGTTCAGGTCGATCTGACAGCCGACCCCACAGAAGGTGCAGGTCGTCTTCACCTTCTCGAGGGCGAGCTCGGGACGCTCGGTGCCCTCCTCGAACTTTTCGTAGATGGCGCCTGTCGGGCAGACGCCGAGGCAGCCGCCGCAAAGCTCGCATTCCGTGTCGAGCCACGAATGCCCGTGCGTCGGCACGATTCGCGCTTCCGGCCCGCGGCCTTCCAGAGAGAGGGCGGAGCATTGCATGACCTCCTGCGTGTAGCGAACGCAGCGGTTACAGAGGATGCAGGCGTCGGGGTCGTAGCCCATGAGCGAGTTTCGGTCGCCGTAGGGCTCGCGTTTTGCGTCAGGGAGGATGAACGGGGCTTCGGCCTGGAACTCCAGGGCCATGTCCACGAGCTCGTTCGGCCTCCCGCCCGGATCGGGGTTCAGATGCTCGGTGAGCAACATCTCGGTCAGTGTGCGGCGGAACTGGGGCACGCTCGAGTTGGTCGAGACCACCATCCCCTCGGCGACTCTGGTGGCGCAGGCGGGGAGAGGGCGAGGCGATCCTTCGACCCCGACGACACACATGCGGCAGCCTCCGTAGGGGTCGAGCTTGTCGTCGTGGCAGAGGGTCGGGATGAAGACGCCATGGCGCGCGGCTGCATGAACGAGCAGCTCGCCCTCGGGCGCGCTGGCCGGCTTTCCGTCGAGGGTGAAGGGAACCGAATGGCGCACCGGGGCGCTCATCGTACCGCCGCCTCGGGCTCGCCCAGGGGGGCGAAGAGCTCTGGCCAGAAGCGGAAGGCGTTTCTGACGGGGAAGGGCGCGCCCTGTCCGAGACCGCAGATGGACGTCTGAGCCATCGCGTCCAGCCACTCCTCCACCTGGGGCCGCGACATGGCCGCCCTGGAGTGGCCGAGCTCCTCGAGAACATGGTGTAGGCCGCGGTTTCCGATCCGGCACGGCGTGCACTTCTGGCAGGACTCCTCCGCGAAGAATCGCATCGTCTCTGCGAGGAGGCGGAGCGGTGAGTACGAAGCCGGGAAAACCTGGACCCCCGCCGAGCCGACACCCGCACCCCACTCGCGCAGCTCGTCGCGGGTCAGCGGCACATCGAGCGCAGCCGGAGGAAGGATGCCGCTCGCTGCGCCTCCGGGCACGATCGCGCCGATCTCCTCGGTCGCGCCGCCCGCGAGCCCGGCGATCAGCTCCCGCAGGGTGGAGCCGTTCGCCGCCTCGTAGCACCCGGGCTCTCGCACCGCACCCGAGATCGACCAGAGGCGAGCGCCGGCGGCTCCGTTACGGCCGAGTCCCGCGAACCACTCGCCGCCATGGGTCAGGATCCCGGGAACGTGAGCCAGGGTCTCGACGTTGTTGATGAGGGTCGGGCGTCCGAGGTATCCGACCTGGCTCGGAAACGG
>JBPCPR010000225.1:0-3108 GCA_050998925.1 Gaiellaceae bacterium | reverse complement strand
CGGCGCGGCTCTCCCTCCGAGTGGGTCTCGCTCATGCGCCGACACTACAAGCTCAAACGGAAGGCCGAGGCACATCATTCCGGCGCTATTCCAAGGGGCGGAAGCCGGCGCCGGTCATCGTCGCGATGATCTCCTCGCGCGCCACACGCTCGTCGTCCCACGCGAGGCTGACCTCGCCCATGAGGGGGGCGCTGGCCGACTCGATCCCCTGCACCGGCTCGAGGACGGCGCCGAGGCGCATGACGCAGCGCTCGCAACGGATGCCGGTCACCTGCAAGGTCTCCGACTGAACGGCCATCTGCTGAGGTTACGTGAGCTCGACGAGGCTGCGGCACAGGGCCCCAAGGCCGTCACCGCGTCCCAACTCGAGCTGTGCTCCTGCCTGGTCGAGCCCGCGCAGCGGCTCGAGGAGCGCGGCCGTCCCGAGCTCGTCGAGCGTGGGAGCGAGACGGGCTCGCAGCTCGTCGAAGAGCTCCTCCACGGAGCAGAGCCTGTCGCCATCCGGGTGGATGAGACGGGCCTCGTGCCCGAAGCGAAGGGCTGCCCACCGGTTCTGGGCGTAGAAGCCCCTGTCGGCGGGCGGCCCCGGTTTCGCCCCGGCGACGAGCGCCTGTGCGAGCGCGGCGAAGGCGACCGTGACCTCGAGCCTGGTCGGCTGATCGGGCATGCGGAGCTCGAGAGTGCCGAACCGCGGGTGCGGGCGGACGTCCCACCAGATGCGGGTGATCTCGTCCGCGAGCTCGAGCCGGACGAGCGTCTCGGCGAAGCGCTCCCAGGCGCGGTAGCTCTCGAAGACGGGCGGCGCTCCTGCACGGGGCAGGAGGCTCAGGGTCTCGGCCCGCGTCGAGGCGAGCCCGGTCTCCTCCGAGTCGACGTAGGGCGAGTTCGCCGAGAGGGCGAGGACGAGCGGCAGCCACGGCAGCACGGCCTCGAGCGCGGCCAGGCACGCCTCCGGGCTCTCCATGCCAATGTGAACGTGGAGCCCCGAGCAGAGCTGACGGCGCGCCGACGGCCCTGCGTATTCGACAAAGCGGAGGTAGCCCTCGTCGGACGTGATCTCCTGCTCCTCGGGACGCGCAGTGGGCCAGGTCGCGCAGGCGGCGACGGCGAATCCGGCCTCCCCCGCGCGCTGCCGTGCTTCAGTCCGAAGCTGCCCGAGCTCGGCCGCCGCCTCAGCGACGGTCGTGCAGGGCTCCGTGTTCAGCTCGAGCACGGCGGCGAAGAGCTCCTTCTTCAGCCGGCGCCCGTCGAGCGCCTCGGGCGGAACGGGCGCCGGCGCGAGCGTCACCCGGTCGACGACGAAGAGCTCCTCCTCGACACCCACCGACCACGGCGTCGAACGGCCGAAGGCATGCCGGATCACGCACCCAGTCTAGGTGTGTGATTCAGCGTGAGGAGAGAAGGTCGGAGGCCCGGGCAGGCGAGACGGGCCCCCGACCTATGCTTCCGTCGAGCCGGTTCGTGCCCGGTCGGCGGAAGGTTCAGGGCCCCGAGGGGATGGGGCCCTAGGCGTCCCTAGCTCGCACTGGGCGGCTGGGAGCCAAGCGTTACGGTGACGGTCTCCGTCGAGCCGTCACGGTGGACTTCGAGAGACAGCTTGTCGCCCGGATCCTTCGAGGTGACGATGCCGCGGAGCTGGTCGGCCGACTCGAGCAGGCGCCCGTCCGCCTTCGTGACCACGTCTCCGCCGACGGTGTAGGTGGTGCCGTCGACGACCACCGACCGGGTGCCGCCCTGCAGGCCTGCCTCGGCAGCCGGGCTGCCCTCCTGCACGTCGGTCAGGATGACGCCCTCCTGGGCGGGAAGGCGGGCGGTCTCGGCGAGCGTCTCGTCGATCGTCTGCATGCTCACCCCGAGATAGGCGTGCTCGGCCTTGCCGGTCTTCATGATCTGAGAGGCCACCTCGCGCACGGTGTTGATCGGGACTGCGAAGCCGATCCCTACGTTGCCGGTGGTGCCGCCGCCGGTCTCGATTTGCGAGTTGATGCCGATCACCTTGCCGTCGCCGTCGAGGAGCGGCCCGCCCGAGTTGCCCTTGTTGATCGCCGCATCGGTCTGGATCACCTTGTCGATCGTGAAGTTGTTGGGAGTGCGAATCTCACGGTGGAGCGCACTCACGATCCCGGCTGTCACCGTGCGTTCGAGGCCGAACGGGTTCCCGATCGCCACGACCGGCGCGCCGACCTCGACCGCGTCGGAGTTGCCGAGCGGAAGAGGCGTCAGCGCCCGGGATTGGGCGTCGATCTGGAGGACGGCCAGGTCGGTCGAGGGGTCGGTACCGACGATCTTGGCCTTGTACTTGTCGTTGCCGGAGAAGTTGACGAAGACTTCGTCGGCGCCGTCGACGACGTGGAAGTTCGTGAGGATGTGCCCGGCCTTGTCGATCACAAAGCCCGAGCCGAGCGACTGCCCCTGCTGGCCGAAGGGGATCTGATCCTCGGAGACGATGTTCGAGGTCACCTGGACGACTCCGGGCGCTGCGGCCTTGTAGATGGATCCCGCGATGTTCGCGTCCGCGTCGGAGCCGGCCGCGGGCTCGGTCTGGGCGGCCAGTGACGAGTCGCTGGCGCCGGGTGAGTTGACGACGGTGGTGGTGCCACCATCCCAGATGGCCGTTCCGACGCCGAGAGCGGCGCCACCGCCAAGGAGCGCCGCAGCGAAGAGGGCGAGAAACGACTTCATGCGGATCGTTATAGCCGTCAGGTGCTTAACCGAGCATTGAGCAGCGTTAACGCCTGATTAAGGGGCGGATAGCATCAGAGAGACGTGGTTGCCGGCAGAACTTCCCGATCGTTCCTCGTCTCGCTGCCGGAGCGGGTCTTTCGCGCCGGCGCAGCCGTGCTCGGCGGCTCGATCCACGAAACGGGCGCACTCCTCCTCCCCCGGCTCGTACGCCGCTCGAAGCTCTACGAGGCAACCGCCGCCAATCTCCTTCGGATCACGGTCGAGCTCGTCGGTGGCGTCGAAGGGGCACCGACGGCGCGGAGCGACGACGTGGGCAGGATCGCGGTCAGGAAGGGCGCCGGAAACGCCGTCGAGCTCGGCTCGATCGCAGCCTTCGGCTTCTCCCCCCCCTGGCTCCGTGCGGGAGCGTCGGACCTCCTGCAC
>JBPCPR010000163.1:0-2557 GCA_050998925.1 Gaiellaceae bacterium | reverse complement strand
GCTCTAACGGACTTCGTCGCCGCGATCTACTCGTACCCGCCGAACGTCCTGATGGCGCTCGTGATCTTCCTCGTCGCCGGCGCGCTCGCCGGGGCGGTCGCGGGCCTCGTCGCCCGCACGATGGGAGACACGGCTCTCGGCAAGATCGTCGGCACCGTTGTGCCGGTCCTGATAATGGCCGTCGCCGACTTCATGATCCTGGACGCCCTCCAGATCGCCGAGACGATCGTGACGATCACGTACGCAGCTCTCATGGGCTCCGTCGCGCTCGGCATGGCGCTCGCCTTCGGGCTCGGAGGCCGCGAGGTTGCCGCCCAGATGCTTCAGGGCGCGTACGAGAAGGGACAGGAAAACAAGGAGCAGTTCAGGCGGGACCTAGGGCAAGGCAGGGAAAATGCCAAGCAGGACGCCATGCAGGTCAAGGGGATGGCTCGGGAGAAGGCCGATGGCGGGACCGAGGGAGACACAGTCACCGGTCCTCCGACGCGGACGCAGCCGGTTCCTCGCACGCAAGAGCCGGAGACCATCGTCATCGACGAGGTTCCCGCCAGCACCAGGGGGAACCCGGGCGGGACTGTTCATTAGCGAGACGCGCTCTGCGGAGGGGGGCGGCGTCGAGTCGTCCCCCTCTCCTTTCGATGAAAGGAGTCGCCGATGAGGTTTACGCGTAAGTACTACGGCTCTCCTGGCGGGCGGGTGCAGGTGTTCGGCTGCGCACCGGGCTGCCTCGTCGTGTCGCTGCTTCTCTCGGTCGGTCTGACGATTCTGGTGAACGTGCTGATCAGGCTGTTCTAGCTCTAGCCGCCGCCGTACACGGAGATGGGCAGATCCAGGGTGGTTTCTTCGCCCTCCGGGAGCGTCTCCTCGAGCACGGCCAGGACGTCCCGGGCACCTGGCGCGGCCGCAAAGAGGCGCAGCTCGACCTCGGCGATCGTCTCCAGGCGGACGAGCTCCTGCTTGAACGGCTTCGGGAAGCGGCCGCGCCCGAGATACCAGCCGTAGAACTTCTTCAGGAAGCCGGTCGCTCGTTCGGGCCCGAGCTCGCGGGCCGTTTCCCGCATGAAGAGGACGAGCTCGGCAACCACATCCTCGCGGCTGGGGTCGGCGACCTCCCGCACGATCTCCGAGATTGCCCACGGGTTTCCCTGCGCGGCCCGGCCCACCATGATCGCGGCGGCGCCCGTCGTGGCGAGAACGGCCTGCGCCCGTGCCCGCGACGTGATGTCGCCCGATGCGATCACGGGCACGTCGACGAGCTCCACCAGCTCGGCGGTGAGCGAGTGGTCGGCCGTGCCCGTGTACATCTGCTTGGCCGAGCGCGGGTGGAGGGTGAGCGACGAGGCTCCGGCCTCGACGAGGCGCGGCCCCACCGAGAGGGCGGCCCGCGACCCGTTTTCGAGGCCACGGCGCATCTTGACGGAGACCGGGACCGAGACCGCGTTGGCTACGCCTTCCACGATCCGGCAGGCGCGGTCGGGGTCGTCGAGGAGCGTCGCCCCAGCGCCGGTCTTCGTCACCTTCCGAACCGGACAGCCGAAGTTCACGTCGACGAGGTCGGCGCCGGCGGCCTCGACCAGGCGGGCGGCGTCCGCCATCATGGCCGGGTCGGAGCCGAAGATCTGGACTGCGAGCGGGTGCTCGTCGCTCGCGATCCTCAGATATCCGAGCGTGCGCTCGTTTCCGTGCGAGAGGCCCGCGCAGCTCACCATCTCGGAGCAGACGAGCCCAGCGCCGAACCGGCGTCCCTGGCGCCGGAACGCTTGCACGCTGACACCCGCCATGGGGGCGAGGACGACCCGGGTCGGGACGACGACGGGGCCGATACTCCAGGGGGATTCGAGGTCGATGTGCACCGAGAGGAAATGCTAGCCCAGGCGCGAACGTTGTCCCCTTGACGCGGTGGGTAAGATTCTGCGCGCTCGGTACCCGGAAGGGTGCCGGGTTTCACTATCTGGGGTCTTGGAGGAACAGGCTTTGAAGGAACTACTACTCACTCCCGACGGCTACGCGAAGCTGAAGGACGAGATCGAATACCTGTCGACGGACAAGCGCCGCGAGGTGGCCGAGCGCATCAAGACCGCCCGCGAGTTCGGCGATATCACGGAGAACTCCGAGTACGACGACGCGAAGAACGAGCAGGCCATGCTCGAGCACCGCATCTCGCAGCTCGAGGAGCGGCTGAAGAGCTCGCGCGTCATCGAGGCCCATGACGTCTCGACGGACGCGGTCACGGTCGGGACGAAGGTGCGCCTTCGGGACATCGGGGCGAACAAGACCGTCGAGTACTTCATCGTCGGCTCCGCTGAGGCCAATCCCGCCGAGCACAAGCTCTCCAACGAGTCTCCGGTCGGGCGGGCCATCATCGGCCACAAGAAGGGCGAGACCGTCGAGGTCTCGGCGCCGCGCGGGTCCATGAAGTTCAAGATCATGGACATCAAGGCCGCCTAAACTGTGCGAGGCTCAGCCGGCAGCGAGAGCCACGTGTCGGCGCCGCCGGCGGCGTGATTCCGCGCCAGCGCAGAGCCTCCGTGAGCACGGGAGATCACCCCGCTGATAG
>JBPCPR010000277.1:0-3467 GCA_050998925.1 Gaiellaceae bacterium | reverse complement strand
GCTAGCGCCGTCGTAGGCCTGGAAATCGATCAGCTCAGCGGCGATCACGTACGAAAGGAGGTTGCGAGCGAGCGCGAGCGCCGTGCCTCCGCGTTCCGTCCCGACTGCGCTCGAGATCGCCTCTGCTGCCTTCTCCCGGTACTGGCGATCGCCGGTCCGCACGTAGACGAGGGCGGCGGCAAGCGTGTGGACGTCATGGCGGGAGTTTTGATCCGAGATCTCGGGAACGCCCAGATCACCGTCTGCTGCCGCATTCACGTCGTCCCAGGCGGCCCCCTCCATCGGCAGCCGCTTCACCTCAGCAGGAGAGATCCACATGCCGTCTTCAGGAGGGCGCGCCTTCGCCGGAGAGCCGGAGCTGGCGTTGGGGTCAGAGCTGGGGTCCGAGCTGGGGTTGGAGCCGGGCCAGGAAGCGCTACAGCCGAGCGTCCCCGCGAGCGAAACGACGAGTGCGGCACTGGCGAGCAGGAGACGGATCCTCGCCAACTCCTCAGAACCCGGGCCTCGACCGAGCAGCCCGAGCGACGCCTCGAACGAAAAGGCGCGCGAGCACGGGCCCGCGGCGCAAGCTGCGCACCCAACCACCGTCCCGCTTACCCCACCTCATCCCTACTGAGAGGATATCGCTAGCCCGGTGCTACCACTAGATCGAGGGCGTGCACCACGTCAGGCCGGCTGGCAACCAAAACCGACCGCAGGACGAACTTGACGAGGACCAAGTCGTAGTTTCCGACCAGGAGGTCAGCACATGGGTGCTCAGGAAGGATCGGAGACCATCAAGGAGTGGCCCGAGGAGTCTCGGGAGCCGGCCCAGCTCGTCATCGACAGGTACGGGGAGCCGCATGAGGCGACCGAGTCGATGCTCACCTGGAACACCGTCGGCGCCCCTGGAAGCGGGTGCTCGCCTCCAAGGCCTACTGGACGCACAACTTCCCGTCTCCGCACATCGACTCGGTCGAGTCCGTCATCGACTACCGGGTGCCACCCGAGTTCTTCACCCCGCTGGCCGAGTACGACGGGAGCGTCGCCGTCGAGCGCACCGCCGGTGAGGTCTCGGCCCGGTGCCACGACGAGGAGGCGAACAGCCTCGCCCTGAACCTCATGAACGACATCGTGACCGGCGCGAAGAACGCCGACGAGGCGCGGGAGTACTACGCCAAGGAGTTCCTCGACTTCAGCCGCAAGAAGCCGACGCCCTACATGGACGAGCTCCAGTTCGAGCCCGGTGGCGAGACCGCCGACCCCGACGAGCGCGTCCTTTCTGACGAGGAGATGGCGAAGGCAAAGGAGGAGGGGGAGCAGTCTCAGGGTTGATGTAGACAGGCCGCCAAACTCTGGACGGGTACCCTAGAGGGGAGAACATCGCCCAGACGGGCTGATGACGACCGACAGAAAGGACCTATGAGCTCCAGCTCCAAGCGACAAACGACGATGGCGAAGATGCAGCGCGAGCAACGGGTCAGGGAACGGCGCGTCGCCAAGCAGGAGAAGAAGCAGGCGGCCGCGGCTGCGAAGATCGCCGAGGCGAACGGCGAGACGCTCCCGACCGACAGCGTGGACGAAGACCCAGCCGAAGACCGACCCTAGCGTCTCACCGAAGCGCCGGTGATCGCCGAGCGGCTGACGTCGCAGCTCCTCTCGGGACCCCCGGCACGAGATCCGGTCGCGGTGGCCGAGCGCCTCCTGGCGATTCAGGGCCAGGATCCCCGCGGGGCTCGCCTCGCCGTCCGTGCGCGGACGAAAGGCCTGACCGCGGCCGATGTCGACCGCGCCCTGACCGACGATCGGTCGCTCCTGATTACCTGGCTCAACTGTGGCACCCTACACCTCGTCCGGAGCGAGGATTATCGGTGGTTGCACGCGTTGACGACACCGCCGCTCTTCACGGCGAACGCCCGCCGCCTCGAGCAGGAGGGCGTCACGCCTCGGGAAGCCGACCGGGGCGTCCTCGTCATCGAGCGCTCCTTGGCGGACGAAGGCCCGCTAACGAGCAGGCAGCTCCGGGAGCGCCTGGCTACGGCAAAGGTGCACACGGAAGGTCAGGCCTTCGCGCACATCGTCTGGCTCGCCGCGCTGCGCGGGCTCGTCGTCCGCGGACCGATGGTGGGCAAGCAGCAGCACGCTTACGTGCTCGTCAGGGACTGGCTCGGCGAGGCACCGCCCGTCGACCGTGACCGGGCGCTGGCGGAGCTGGCTCGCCGCTACCTCGCGGGCCATGGCCCGGCAAACGACCGGGACCTGGCCAAGTGGGCGGGCCTCCCGCTACGAGACGTCCGCGCCGGCCTGAACGCGATCGCGTCCGAACTCGAGCAGCGTGGCGACGGGCTCGTCCACCTGAAGAACGCCCCGCCGGCCGCCGAGCTCCCTCCGCCACGGCTCCTTGGCGCCTTCGACCCGGTGCTCCTCGGCTGGACCTCGCGCGAGGAGATCGTCGGGACTCATGCGCGCATGGTCGCCGAAGCCGGGCTCTTCCACCCTTTCGCGCTCGTCCGAGGTCGAGCCGTGGGGACGTGGAGCTTGCGAGCCGGAAAGGTCGCGCTCACACCCTTCGTCCGCCTCACTCGCACCGACGCAGCAGCGCTCGACGCCGACGCGGCTGACGTGGCGCGGTTTCATGCACCTAGAGCAGGCCGCCTAGCGCGAGCTCGAGCCGACGCCAGAGTGAAGCTCGGCGAGCAGCGTCTGCGCACGCTCCACCTGTAGAACGTTTCCCTTGGCCTCATGCAACACACGCACCTTCTCCACTGCTTCTGCCGCTTCGCCCGAGCGGCCGGCCAGACGTAGAACTTCCGCGAGGGCCAGCTGGGCGTCGCTTCTCGCGTCCACGTACTCGCTCTCGTACGCGAGCGCAACGGCCTCGTGGGCAAGGGCCTCCGCCTCGCCGAG
The DNA here is from genome assembly GCA_050998925.1 of Gaiellaceae bacterium. Lineage (GTDB taxonomy): Bacteria > Actinomycetota > Thermoleophilia > Gaiellales > Gaiellaceae > DASQGA01. The sequence goes on along the minus strand of JBPCPR010000277.1, from coordinate 581 downwards.
GAGCCCCCGGCGGGCGAGCACTTTGGCCAGGACTGCCCGCCAGAAGACCTGGAGGTAGATGTCGTCGGTTGCAGCGGCCTCCTCACCGACACGCGCCATCTCCTCGGCCTCGTCGTAGCGCCCCTGCTGGTACAGGGCCTCGCCCAGACTGGCAGCAACCGTGCCGAGCACTCCCCTCTCACCGGCCTCGCGCAGCGTGTCGTAGCTCTCCCGCAAGCGCTCCTCGGCCGTGACCGGGTCGTCGGTGACGTGCCAGATCCAGTTCGCGACGAGCCCGGCTGCGAAGAGCCACATACCCAGATCGACGACCATGGACATGCCCTGTGCGATGAGCTTCTCGCCTCCTCGCGGATCACCCCGGCGCGCCTGCACTGTGCCCATCGCCTGAATGAGCAAGGCCTCGAGCCAGAGGCTTCCGGTTCGGCGGGCCCAGGCGAGATCGCGCTCCATCTCCTCGGCCACCTCGTCCTGGGGGACGAAGCCGAAGCCCGCCGCGGCCGTCACGGAGATTCTCAGAAACATGAGCTCGCGCACCGTCTCGGCGTCCACCCGTTCGCCCATCGCCGTCGAGCCGGACATGT
>JBPCPR010000268.1:0-2620 GCA_050998925.1 Gaiellaceae bacterium | reverse complement strand
CTCTTCGCCCGCGCGGCTGCCGCGAAGGTCGGAGCAAGGTCGATGTTCAGGGCCGGGCGGGTCTCGATTCGAGCTTCGCGGACGAGGCGATCGTACCGAACGACAAGCGGGACGCGGATGCTCTCCTCGTAGGGCACGCCCTTGCCCTCGATCCGGTGAGCCCCCCAGCTGTAGCCGTTGTCGGAGGTGAAGACCACGATCGTGTTCCGCAGGACACGGTGCCGGCGGAGCTCGCCGAGCAGCGCCTTCACGCCGTCGTCGACCGCGAGCAGGGTCTGCAGCTGGCGGCGGTGGACGAAATCGTGCTGCAGCTCGTCGTCGGGGGTCCACGGCTGGATCTGCTGGATCCAGGTCGGCTTGTCCGAGACGTCCTGCTCGTTGTAGTTCGGTGGCCGCCAGGGCGTCATCGACCCGAACGCATCTGCGTGCCGCGGAGCCGGGACCGCCGGCGCGTGCGGCGCGTGCGGCGCGTAGACCAGGAAGAACGGCTTGCGAGCGCCACAAATGAAGCGAGCCGCGTTCCGCGTCAGGAGATCGGTGGAGTAGTCGGTCGCGCTCGCGGGCCGATGTCCGCGCCGGACGCCGTTCACGTTCAGCCCGTAGCGGTCGTAGCCGGCCCGCGTGAACGCCACCCAGCGGTCCCATCCCGGCGGGACGTAGGAGCCTCCGTAGCCGTTCAGGTACTTGCCCACGTAGCCGGTCCGGTAGCCCGCCGACCGGAGCCACGTTGCGACGGTCGAGCGGTCGCGAAACGAGGCGAAGCCTCCGAACGGGCCGCCGTTCCCGTAGACCTTGGTCGAGGGCGAGTAGCGGCCCGTCAGGATGCTCGCTCGGCTCGGGCAACAAAGGGCGTTCACGACGAACGCGTTCGTGAACGTGACGCCTCGTCCGACGAGCTCCCGCTGCACGGTCGGCATCGCGCCGAGCGTGTCGAAGCGCTGGTCGTCGGTCAGGACGAAGACGATGTTCGGCCGGGGCGCGGCCGCCGCTCCGCTCGGTGCGAACAGCAGCGCGACGCCGACGATGACGAGCGCCAACAGACAGTGGACCCCTCCGCGCACTTCCGCCATGGTATTGCCCCGAGTGCCGGGCTCCCAGGCCGATGTCGCGGGCTACGATGGAAGCCATGCCCGACTTCCGCGTCTCGAGCGCCTACAGGCCAACCGGCGACCAGCCCCGCGCGATCGAATCGCTGGCCGAGGGCATCAACTCGGGCGAGCAGTTCGAGACGCTCCTCGGCGCGACGGGCACCGGCAAGACCGCGACGATGGCCTGGCTGATCGAGCAAGTGCAGCGGCCGGCGCTCGTCATCGCCCACAACAAGACGCTCGCCGCCCAGCTCTGCAACGAGTTCCGGGAGTTCCTGCCGGAGAACGCGGTCGAGTACTTCGTCTCCTACTACGACTACTACCAGCCGGAGGCGTACGTCCCCCAGGCCGATCTCTACATCGAGAAGGACGCCTCGATCAACGACGACATCGACCGGCTCCGGCACGCGGCCACGAGCGCGCTCCTCGTCCGGCGCGACGTCGTCATCGTCGCCTCGGTCTCGTGCATCTACGGCCTCGGGTCGCCGAAGGAGTACGAAGACAAGACCGTGCTGCTCGCGGCGGGGCAGGAGATCGACCGCGACCTGATGCTTCGAAAGCTCGTAGACATCCAGTACGCGCGAAACGACGCGTTCCTTGGCCGCGGCCGCTTCCGGGTCCGCGGCGACGTCGTCGAGGTGCAACCGGCCCACATGGAGTCGGCCTACCGGATCTCGTTCTTCGGCGACGAGGTGGAGCAGATCACCCATTTCGATCCGCTCACGGGCGAGGTTCACTCGAAGCTCCCGCACCTGGCCATCTTTCCGGCGACGCAGTACGTGACCTCGCAGCCGACGATCGACCGGGCTGTGGACGAGATCCACCACGAGCTCGAGGAGCAGGTCAAGCTCTTCGAGTCGCAGGGAAAGCTGCTCGAAGCGCACCGGATCCGCCAGCGAACCGAGTACGACTTGGAGATGATGAAGGAGCTCGGCTACTGCAACGGGATCGAGAACTACTCTCGGATCCTCGACGGGCGCGAGCCCGGGACGGCTCCACACACGCTCCTCGACTACTTCCCGAGCGACTTCGTGGTCCTGATCGACGAGTCGCACCAGACGGTGCCGCAGATCGGCGGCATGTACGAGGGCGACCGCTCGCGCAAGCAGACGCTCGTCGAGCACGGCTTCCGGCTCCCGTCCGCGCTCGACAATCGTCCGCTTCGCTTCGACGAGTTCCTCGGCAAGGTGAACCAGGCCGTCTTCGTCTCCGCGACCCCCGGGGCCTACGAGTTGCGGCACTCGACCCGGGTCGCGGAGCAGATCATCCGGCCAACGGGAGTGGTCGACCCCGAGGTCGAGCTGAGGCCGACCGCGCACCAGATCGACGATCTCCTGAACGAGATCCGCCGGAGGGAGGAGGCGGGCGAGCGCGTCCTCGTCACGACGCTGACGAAGAAGATGTCCGAGGACCTCACCGACTACTTGCTCGAGTCGAGCGTCAAGGCGCGCTACCTCCACTCCGAGATCGACACGCTGGAGCGGATCCAGATCATCCGCGAGCTCCGGCTGGGGGAGTACGACGTCCTGGTC
>JBPCPR010000242.1:0-6216 GCA_050998925.1 Gaiellaceae bacterium | reverse complement strand
CTCTTCGCCTACCTCGAGGACGGCACGGCGACGAAGCCGATCCACCCGGCCTGGGCCGCCCACGGCGGTCTCGTGGCGGCCCGACTCGCTGCGCACGGAGCCGAGGGACCGCCGAGCATCTTCGAGGGGAAGTTCGGCCTCTACCACGCCTTCCTCGGAGCCGGGAAGGGCGAGATCGACCTCGAGCCCCAGCTCGCCGATCTGGGGACCCGCTGGGAGACGCCCCGGATCGCGTACAAGCCGTACCCGGCCTGCCACTTCATGCACGGAGCCGTCGGGGCGACCGCGGAGGCGGCCGCGGGCGGCCTCTCGCCCGACGACGTCGAGGAGATCGTCGTCACGGTGCCGGCGGCGGGAGTCGATCTCGTGCTCGAGCCGACGGCGGCGAAGCTCGCCCCGCGCACGACCTATGAGGCAAAGTTCAGCCTCCAGTACTCGGCGGCCGCCATGTTCGTCCACGGTCACTGCGGCGTCTCGACGTACGCGGAGGACGCGATCCGCGATCCGCGCGTCCTCGAGGTCGCCCGGCGTGTCCGCTACGAGGTGAAGGACTACCCCACGTACCCGGCCGCCTTCCCGGGAGGCGTCCAGATCACCATGCGGGACGGGCGGACGCTCGAGGCCGACCTGCCGCACCAGCGCGGTGGGCCCGAGAACCCGATGACGGCGGGAGAGGTGCGGGAGAAGTACCGCGAGAACGCAGTGCTCGCGCTCGACGAGGACGCGGTGGAGGCGCTCGAGGAGGCCATCCTCGCCCTCGAGGAGCAGGACGACCTCCGCTCTGCGCTCGCGCCGCTCGCGGCTGCTGCCCTCGAGCGGGCGCCCGCTTGATGAGCGCGACGGAGCAGAGCGCCGAGCAGCGGGAGATCGTCGCGACGATACGGGAGTTCGTCGAGCGAGAGGTCGTGCCGGTCGCCTCGGAGCTCGAGCACGCCGACGAGTACCCGACGGCGCTCGTCCAGAACATGAAGGAGCTCGGCCTCTTCGGCGTGACGATCCCGGAGGAGTACGGCGGCCTCGGGCTCGACCTCTCGACGTACGCCCGCATCCAGGTGGAGCTCTCGCGCGGCTGGATGAGCCTCTCAGGCGTCCTCAACACGCACTTCATCTCCGCCTGGATGATCCGGACGCACGGAACGGAGGAGCAGCGGGAGCGCTACCTCCCGCGTATGGCAACCGGCGAGCTCCACTTCGCCTACTCGATGACCGAGCCGCACGCGGGGTCGGACGTCCAGGCGATCCGGACCCGCGCCGTCCGCGAGTGCGACGAGTACGTCGTGACCGGTCAGAAGATGTGGGCCACCAACGGCCTGCGCTCGAGCGGCGTCATGCTCCTCGCCAGGACCGATCCCGACGCCGACCCGCCGCACCGGGGAATGACCGCCTTCATCCTCGAGAAGGAGCCGAACGTCCACCAGCAGCCGGGCCTGACAGTCTCCCGCCCGCTCAGGAAGCTCGGGTACAAGGGCGTCGAGTCGACCGAGCTCGTCTTCGACGGCTTCCGGACGCCGGCGGAGTCTGTCCTCGGCGGCGAGGTGGGTCAGGGGTTCAAGCACTTCATGGGAGGGGTCGAGCTCGGTCGCGTGAACATCGCGGCCCGGGCCGTCGGCATCGCGCAGGCGGCTTTCGAGGCAGCGATCCGGTACGCGCAGGAACGGGAGGCGTTCGGGAAGCCGATCGCCCACCACCAGGCGATCCAGCTCAAGCTGGCGCAGATGGCGACGAAGATCGAGGCCTCGCGGCTCCTCATGCTCGAAGCGGCGCGCAAGAAGGACGTTGGCGAGCGCGCCGACCTCGAGGCCGGAATGGCGAAGCTCTTCGCGACCGAGACGGCCGAGGAGGTCGCCCTCGCTGCGATGCGCATCCACGGCGGGTACGGTTACTCGCAGGAGTTCGTCGTCGAGCGGATCTATCGCGACGCGCCGGTGCTCATCCTCGGCGAGGGCTCGAACGAGATCCAACAGCTCCTGATCGCGCGCCGGCTCCTCGAGCGGTACGAGGTCTGACGTGGAGTTCTCGCTTCCGGCTGAGCTGACGGAGATCCGGGTCGCCGTCCGCGACCTCTGCGCCGGCTTCCCGGGCGAGTACTGGCGCGCGCTCGAGCCCGACCGCTACCCGGAGGAGTTCGTCCAGGCCCTTACCGACGGCGGCTGGCTCGGGGCGTTGATCCCGGAAGGGTACGGCGGGGCCGGCCTGGGGCTCACGGCGGCCAGCGTCATCCTCGAGGAGATCAATGCCTCGGGCGGCAACGCCGGCGCCTGCCACGCCCAGATGTACACGATGGGCACCCTGCTCCGGCACGGGAGCGCCGAGCAGAAGAGCCGCCACCTGCCGAAGATCGCAGCCGGGGAGCTTCGGCTGCAGGCCTTCGGCGTCACGGAGCCGACGGTCGGCTCCGACACGACCCAGATCCAGACCCTGGCCGAGCGGGTCGACGGCGGCTACGTCGTCAGCGGGCAGAAGGTCTTCACCTCGCGCGCGCTCTACTCCGACCTCATGCTCCTGCTGGCACGCACGACCCCGCTCGACGAGGTCGAGAAGAAGAGCGACGGCCTCTCCGTCTTCCTCGTCGACATGAAGGCCGCCGGCGACGCGCTCACGATCCGGCCGCTCAAGACGATGAGGAACCACGCAACGACCGAAGTTTTCCTCGACCGCGTCGAGCTGCCCGCCGAGGCGCTCATCGGCGAGGAGGGCAAGGGCTTTCGCTACATCCTCGACGGGCTGAACGCCGAGCGCGTCCTGATCGCGGCCGAGTGCATCGGCGACGGGCGCTGGTTCGTCAAGAAGGCCGCGCGTTACGCCTCCGAGCGCGAGGTGTTCGGAAGGCCGATCGGCGCAAATCAGGGCGTCCAGTTCCCGGTCGCGCGAGCGCACGCGGCCATCGAGGCGGCCGACCTCGTGCGCTACAAGGCGGCCTGGCTCTTCGAGCAGGGGGAGCCGGCCGGCGCGGAGGCGAACATGGCCAAGCTGCTCGCCTCAGAGGCCTCCTGGGCGGCGGCGAACGCCTGCCTCGACGCGCACGGCGGCTGGGGGTTCGCGGAGGAGTACGACATCGAGCGCAAGTTCCGGGAGACCCGCCTCTACACGATCGCGCCGGTCTCGAACAACCTCATCCTCGCCTACCTCGGCCAGCACGTCCTCGGCATGCCCCGCTCCTACTAGGCAGCACGTGCGCTTCGGCCTCTTCGTTGCCGCGCAGCACCCGGCCGGGGACGATCCGGCCGCACGGCTCTCGGAGCACATCGAGCAGGTCCGCTTCGTGCGCGACGCCGGCTTCCACTCGATCTTCGCCGGCCAGCACTTCCTCCCGGCGCCCTACCAGATGCTCCAGCGCGTGCCTCTGCTGGCCCGGCCGGCCGCCGAGGCCGGTGGCCTCCGCATCGGTACCGGCATCCTCCTGCTCCCGCTCCTCAACCCGGTCGAGGTCGCCGAGCAGGCGGCAACGTTCGATGTCCTCACCGGCGGGCGCTTCGTGCTCGGCGTCGGGCTCGGCTACCGCGACGAGGAGAACGCGGCCTTCGGACTGCCCGCCGAGCGAGTGCGCGTCTACCGGGAGAAGCTCGAGGTCGTCAGACGGCTGCTCGAGGGCGAGGAGTTGACGGCGGGCGGCCACGGCTACCGGCTGGAAGGGGTGCACCTGGCCCCGCGACCGCTCCCGCGGCCAAGGCCGCCCATCTGGATGGCCGCGAATAGCGACGCGGCTGTCCGCCGGGCGGCGCGGCTCGCCGACACGTGGTACGTGACGCGTCCAGTGGCCGGGCCTGCCGCAGCGCCACGCCCTCCGGACGCTCGAGTTGCTCGCGAGCGACGTGCTCCCCATGTTTGACCGGGGCGCGATCGATCTCGTCGTCTACGGAACGGAGGCGCCGGCCGGCCTGCTCGCCTGCGCCAAGCTGGCCGAGGAGGCTGGTCTCGCCGGAATCTGGGTGGGCGATTCGCCCGTGCTTTGGCGCGAGCTTTACACACTTCTCGGCGCCGCCGCCGCGCGCACCGGGCGGGTTCGCCTCGGCCCCGCGGTGACGAACCCGGTCTCGCGCCAGCTCGCGGTGACGGCAAGTGCCCTCATGACCCTCCAGGAGCTCTCGGGCGGGCGCGCAGCCCTCGGACTCGGACTCGGCGCGAGCGCGCTCCGCACCGTCGGTGCGCGCCCCGCGCGGCTGGCCGAGCTCGAGAGCGCTGTCGCCGAGCTCCGCTCTTTCTGGGCGGACAGTGGGAACGGCCTCGCCTACGGTGCCGGACAGCCTCGGATCCCGATCCACCTCGGAGCGAGCGGCCCGCGCATGCTCGAGCTCTCCGGCAGGATCGGAGACGGCTGTCTCGCGGTCGTTGGCCTGCACCCTCGCCAGCTCGAGGCGGCGCGCGAGCGCATCGCGGCCGGCGGGCCGCGGAAGGGTTTCGAGCTCACCTTCTGGGTGCCGTTCGCCGTCGCCGACGAGTCCGCGCCGGCGCGCGAGGCCGTGAAGTCCTACGTCGCCCGGTCCCTCCGCCACCCGCTGCCGGCCGAGCTCACCCCGCTGGAGCAGGAGGCGGCCGAGCGGATCCGGGCCTCCTACTCCTACGAGCAGCACCTGGCGCCCGACGCAGACCATGCGCGCCTCGTGCCGGACGAGATCGTGGCGGACTGGGCGATCGCGGGCACGCCCGACGACTGCCGGAAGCAGCTCGAGCGGCTCGACCTGCGACGCGGCGACCGGATCGGCCTCGTACCGATGGGCCGCAGCCCGAAGCTCGCGCAGGTTCGGCGCTTCGTCTCCGAAGTGCTTGAGTGAGCATCAGCCGGGCTCAAAGGACTCGAGCAGCCCGCTCACGTCGACGCCCTGCACGGGCTCCGGAGCGGGCCCGAGACGCCTCCGGGCATGTGCGAGCTGCCGGCGCGCCCGCACCTCGTCGCCCTGGCGTCGCCGGTAGCCGGCGACGGCGAGGTGAAGCAGCCCGCGGACCGGCTCCCGCTCGTCCCCGGCGGCGAGCTCGACCGCCCGTTCGAAGGCGAAGGCCGCCTGCAGATACTGCCGTCGCAGCAGCTTGCGCTTGCCCTGGAAGAGCGCTCCGCGGAGACGCTGCTCGCGTGGCGGCCACGTGCTCACGACATCGCGAACGCCTCGAGCGAGCGCTCGACGGCCTCGCGCTCGATCCCGCGGGCGATGAAGACGATGCGCGAGCGGTGGTCCTCGTCCGGCCAGGTGTCGAGGTGCTCGGGCGGATGGACGACGTGCTGCACGGCATTCAGGATGACCGGGCCCGGCGCGCCCACGTCGAGAAGCCCCTTGACGCGAAGGACGTCCGCACCGCGGCTACCGAGCAGCATCGTCAGCCAGATCCCGAAGCCGATCCAGTCGACCGGCCGGTCGAGGAAGAGCACGAAGGGGTGCACGTCGGAGTGTTCGGGTTCCTCCGGCAGCCGCAGGTGACGGGGGTCGAGGCTGCCGGGCGCGAGGAGGAGCGCAGGGTCGGCCTCGCCGAAGGAGGCCTCGAGGAGGTCGGCCGCCGGGTTGAGGCCGCGCAGCCGCTCCGCGAGCTCGTTCACGGCGCCCCGCTCGGCAACGTCGGTCTTCGTGACGACGAGGCGGTCGGCGACCACGACCTGCTTCAGCGTCTCCGGCTCGCGGTCGAGCTGCCGGCTCCCGTTGAGCGCATCGACGGTCGCGATGACGGCGCCAGGCTCGAAGTGATGTTTCACGACCGGCTCGGCCAGCAAGGTGTTCAGGACGGGCGCAGGATCCGCGAGCCCGGTCGTCTCGACGAGCACCCGCCGGAAGGGCGGGATCTCCCCGCGCGTCCGCCGGCTCAGCAGGTCGCGGAGCTCGTCCGCCAGGTCACCCCGGAGCGTGCAGCAGAGGCAGCCGTTCCCGAGGAGGACCGTGCGCTCGTCCACCCGCCGGAGCAGGTGGTGGTCGATCCCCACCTCGCCGAGCTCGTTCACGATCACGGCCGTCTCGCCCAGCTCGGGCAGGCGAAGCAGTCGGGAGAGAAGGGTTGTCTTGCCGCTCCCGAGTAAGCCGGTGACGAGGACGACCGGGAGGCGCTCAGCCACCGCGCAGCGCCGCGACGAGCTCGGGGTCGAGCGGGTCGAGCGGGCGCCCGGCGAGCGCTTCCGCCGCCGTCCACAGGGCGCCCAGATCTCCGACCACCACCGCTTTGCCCTTGTGGTCGTGGAGGACGTACACTTGGCCGCTCCATTCTCCGAGCTCGATCCCGAGGTGCGCGAGCACGCGG
>JBPCPR010000221.1:0-9386 GCA_050998925.1 Gaiellaceae bacterium | reverse complement strand
GCCGGCCACTGGGTGCCCGACATGGTCGCGATCGCCGGTGGAGTCGACGTCGCCGGCATGTCGGGTGAGCCGTCCCACCGGATGCGCTGGCTCGACGTCGCCGCACTCGACCCCGATGTGGTCGTGCTGGCCCCCTGTGGCTTCGACCTCGACAGGACACTCGGCGAGGTCGTCACGCTCGACCTGAGCGCTCACCTCCTCGGCACGGCGGCGCGGCGCGACAGCCGGGTGTTCGCAGTGGACGGCAACGCCTACTTCTCCCGCCCCGGCCCGCGGCTCGCCGACGGCGTCGAGTTGCTCGCCTACCTTCTTCATCCCGACGCCTACAGCGATCCGGGCATCCCCTGGGCCCGTGTCCGCCTCTAGCTGAGATCGATCCAGATCCGGTCGCCGCGCGCCTCTACGGGATAGCGGCGCACCGGCTCCTCACCTGCGAGGCAGGCTCCGGTCTCCAGGTCGAAGCGCCATCCGTGGTAGACGCACACAAGTGTCTGCCCCAGGACGTCGGCCTCGACGAGGGGGTTTCCTGCGTGCGGGCACGCATTGTCGACCGCATAGAGATCACCGCCCACACGAAGCAGCGCGACGTCGCCTTCCGTGGTCGCGATCACCGCGCGCCCGCCCTCACCGAGGACGTCGGCCGGCACGCTAAGCCAGCGTTCGCCGAGGACGCCATTCCCGATCTGCGCGTCTCCTCCCACGTTCGTGGATTATCCAGTCCATGCCCCTCTATCTGCGCGAGGCCGACGTCGACGAGCTCCTGTCGGCGGCCGACGCCGTCGAGGCGGTCGAGGCGTGCTTCGAGCGAATCGCGCGCGGCGTCGTCGAGAGCCGCCCGCGCTACCGGCTCGGGCTCGAATCCGGCCTCATGCACGTCCTGTCCGCCGCGGATCTCGAGCTCGGAGTCGCGGGCCTGAAGGCCTACGTCACCTTTGGAGAGGGCGCCAGGTTCGTGGTGGCCCTGTTCGCTGCCGACCGACCGGAGCTGCTCGCGCTGATCGAAGCCGACAGACTCGGTCAGCGGCGAACGGGAGCCGCGAGCGCCGTCGCCGTGCGGCATCTCGCCCGGGAAGGGGCGGTTTCCCTCGGGATCATCGGCTGCGGTTGGCAGGCCGAGAGCCAGGTGGAGTCGATCCGTGCGGCGCTTCCGATCGAGCGCGTCGTCGCCTACTGCCGGAACCAGGAACGGCTGACGGAGTTCTGCTCCCGCTTTGGCGCCGAAGCCGGGGAGTACAATCGCGACGCCGCCGAGCAGGACATCGTCGTCACGGCAACCACGTCCAAGGATCCGGTTCTCCGGGGTGAGTGGCTGCGGCCCGGGGCGCTCGTCTGCGCGGTCGGCGCCAACCGCCTGGAAGCCCGCGAGCTCGACAACGCCCTCGTCGAGCGCGCGACGTTCGTCTGTTGCGACTCGAAGGAGCAGGCGCTGCTCGAGGCCGGTGACCTGGTGGAGCCGGTGGAGCGCGGTGTGCTCGACTGGCTCGAGGTGCACGAGCTGGCCGAGGTCGTAGGCGGTGAGGTCCCGGGCCGGCAGAGCCCCGACGACATCGTCCTGTTCAAGAGCCTCGGCATCGCGGCCGAGGACCTCGCGGTCGCCAAGCTGGTCTTCGACCGCGCGACCGAGCGCGGTGCCGGCACGCCGTTGTAGCCGGGATCTAGGTGATCCGGTCGCGGGCCATGGCCGCGGTGTCCTCGCCGATCGCGTGGATCACCTCGGGGCGCTCGAGCAGACGGCGGCGCTGCTCCTCGCTGGCGCGGTTCTTCAGGTACGGGTCGTCGAGTATCTCTTCGATCGAGCGGCCGAGCCTGTGCTCGCGAACGATGTACGCGGCGAGCGCTTCCTCCTTGGAGCTTCCGCGCGGAGCGTCGGAGGTCTCCTTTTCCTCTCCCTTGAACAGGCGCTGAAGAAATCCCACTCCTCGATTGTATCCTGAGGCCGTGGAGCGAGACGCGGAGGCGAAGCGGTTCGCGCAGCGCGTGCTGCACGGGGTCGGCGAAGACGGCTCTCGCGAGGAGATCGTGATCTGGATCGAGCGCAGGCCCGGTGCGGTCTGGTCGGTCGGCCGGGCGATCGATCCCAAGTCCCGACCGGTCGTCGCGCCCCAGCATGAGGACTTCGTGTTCGAGGGCTACGAGATGGGGGATGCGCTCGAGGCAGCCAACAACGCCCTCTCGGACGACCTGAGGGTGTCGTCGGGCGACGGGCTGAACGAGGACGTCGAGCCGTTCGTCGAGGACGAGCTCTTGAAGCCGCTCGAGCGCTGGTTCTTCGGCCATCCGCTCCACTAGGAGTGCCAGGCGAAACGAACGCTCGAGCGGCGTTCCACCGATCCCTCCGAGTGGAGGAGTTGATTAGGCGACGCCGATCTGGCCCGCGAGCTCGCGCGAGATGGCGTGCTCGTTGCCTGCGACGTCGACCGTGACCGGCCCTCCGAAGGGAGCCGTGGCTCGCACGGTCACGAGGCAGCCGGGCAGCAGGGTGAGCTCGGCGAGATACCGGAGGAGCCCCGCGTCTCCGTCGGGAATCCTCTTGATCGTCGCGGCCTCGCCCGGCGCGAGCGCGTCGAGCGACCGGAGCTCCTGTCGCTCCGCGTTCAGCGCGGCGTCTGGAATGGGATCTCCGTGCGGGTCGTGAGTGGGATAGCCGAGCGCGTGGTCGATCCGCGCCTCGAGCTCCTCCGAGATGACGTGCTCGAGGCGGTCGGCCTCGGCGTGCACGGCGTCGATCCCCAGGCCCAGGGTCTGAGCCAGATACTGCTCCAGGAGGCGGTGGTGCCGCACCACCTCCAGGGCGATCTTCCCGCCTGCCTCGGTGAGCGTGACCCCCCGATAGGGAGCGTGGTCGGCGAGTCCGAGGGCGGCGAGCTTCTTCAGCATCGATGTCACAGAGGAGGGGGCGACCCCCATGCGACGTGAGATCGCCGATGTCGTCGCCCGCTCGCCCGCGGCCTGCAGCTTGTAGATCTCCTTCAGGTAGTCCTGGATCGCCTCGCTCAGATCAGGTTTAGACACGTCTCCAAGTCTACGACGAAGACCGCTACATCGTCCTTTCCCGCGGAGCCAGCATGGGCTCCGAATACGGCCCCGTGGTCGTCGCCCGCGAGCCGATGCCTTCGACGAGCCTGTCGCCTGGAGTTCGTTACCTAACCCGAAAGTAGACTGGGCTCGTGGCCGAGGCAGTGATCCTCGCGGGCGTTCGCACCCCGGTGGGGCGCTACGGCGGCGCGCTTTCCGAGCACCGTCCCGACGACTTGGCGGCGCTGGTGATCGCCGCGGCGGTGGAGCGGGCCGGAGTCGAAGCGGGGGAGATCGAGGACGTGTACTTCGGCTGTGCGAATCAGGCCGGCGAGGACAATCGCAACGTCGCTCGGATGGCGGCGCTCCTCGCCGGGCTCCCGGAGGCCGTTGCGGGGGTGACCATGAACCGGCTCTGCGCGTCGGGGCTCTCGGCGGTGGTCTCCGCGTGCCATGCCGTTCGCGCCGGGGACGGCGAACTCTTCGTGGCGGGGGGTGTGGAGTCGATGACTAGGGCCCCGCTGGTGCTGGCGAAGTCCGAGCGCGCGTTCGAGCGGGGGAGCCGGACCGTGTGGGACACGACGCTCGGTTGGCGCTTTCCGAACCCGCGGCTCGAGGACAAGTTCCCGCTCGAGTCGATGGGGGAGACCGGCGAGAACGTGGCGGAGCGATGGTCGGTTTCGCGGGAAGATCAGGATGCATTCGCGCTCGAGAGCCAGCGGCGCCATGCCGCCGCCGTCGACGCGGGCCGTTTCCGGGACGAGCTCGTGCCGGTCGACGGGGTCGACGCCGACGAGCATCCACGGGTGGACACGACGCTCGAGAAGCTCTCGTCGCTCAGGCCTGCGTTCCGCGAGGGCGGAACCGTGACGGCGGGGAACTCGAGTGGGCTGAACGACGGTGCGGCTGCCCTGGTCGTCGCGAGCCGGGAGAAGGCTCGCGAGCTCGGCGTCGAGCCACTCGGCCGTTTCGTCGCGAGCGCTGTCGCGGGCGTCGACCCTCGAGTGATGGGGATCGGCCCGGTCCCGGCGGTGCGGAAAGCGCTCGCGCGGGCGGGGATCGAGGTCGCCGACCTCGACCCCGTCGAGCTGAACGAAGCGTTCGCCTCTCAGAGCCTCCAGGTGATCCGCGAGCTCGGGCTCGACCCCGAGCGGGTGAACGTGAACGGCGGCGCGATCGCTCTCGGTCATCCGCTCGGGATGAGCGGCGCCCGCCTGGTCGTGACGCTTCTCCACGAGCTCGGCCGCAGCAGCGGCCGCTACGGACTCGCGACGCTCTGCGTGGGAGTCGGCCAGGGCCAGGCGGCCGTCTTCGAGCGGACGGGAGCGGAGGGCGGCTGACCCGGGCGAGCCGGTCGGGTGAGGTCGGGTCAGCGGCGGGGCGGTACCCGGGCCTCGAGACGGAGCTCGGGCGGGACGCGCGAGGGCGCGGGGCGCGGCTTTGGAGGTCGTTGAGAATCGGCACGAAGACGTGACCCAGACGCGCGCTTGACTAGCCTCGGCCCCAGGAGGGGGCCGATGGCGCCCCCACAATCAGACGCGCGTCAATCGGTATCGTGCGCCCCGATGGCCGTTGCGACCGAGCGGGAGTACGGACTCTTCATCGACGGTGCGCTCGTCGAGCCTGCTTCGGGCGAGCTACGCGAGCTCCGGGAGCCCGCGACCGGAGAGCCGCTTGCCCGCGCCGCGATGGCCGGGCCGGAGGACGTGGATCGGGCTGTCGCGGCTGCTCGGGCAGCCCTCAGCGGGCCCTGGGGGAAGACGCCGCCGACGGAGCGCTCGCGCCTCCTGCACGGGCTCGCCGACGCCGTCCACGCGAACCGCAAGGAGCTCGCGGAGCTCGAGGCGCGAAACGTCGGCAAGGCAGTCTCCTCCGTCAAGGGCGAGGTCGCGACAGCGGTCGAGAACTTCCGCTACTTCGCTTCGGCGATCGCGACGATCGCCGGTCGCTCGACGCCGATCGGCGGCTCCATCCTTACCTACACCCTCCGCGAGCCCGTGGGGGTCTGTGCCCAGATCGTCCCCTGGAACTACCCGATCATGATGGCCGCCTGGAAGCTCTCGCCGGCACTGGCCGCCGGGTGCACGATCGTCCTGAAACCGGACCCCGCGACCCCCCTGACCGCGCTCCGCCTGGCCGAGCTCGCAGCCGAGGTGGGCATCCCCGCCGGGGTCGTCAACGTCGTCCCCGGCGACGGGCCGACGACCGGCGCCCATCTCGTCTCGCACACAGGGGTCGACAAGGTCGCATTCACCGGCTCGACCCAGACGGGAAGCGAGATCATGCGGCTCTGCGCCGAGCTCATCAAGCGCCTCTCGCTCGAGCTGGGTGGAAAGAGCCCCAGCCTCGTCTTCGCCGATGCGAACCTCGACGACGCAATCCCGTCGTCGGTCTACGGCATCTACTACGCGGCCGGTCAGAGCTGCGACGCGCGCTCCCGCATGCTCGTCGAGAGGTCCATCTACGACGAGGTCGTCTCGCGCTTCACCGACACGGCGGGCAAGCTCAAGGTCGGCGACCCGCTCGACGCGGAGACCCAGATGGGCGCTCTCATCTCCGAGGCGCATCGCCAGAAGGTGCATAGCTTCGTGGAGCAGGGGCGCGACGAGGGAGTCGAGGTTGTGACCGGCGGCGAGCTTCCGGACGGGAAGGGAACCTTCTACCCGCCCACGGTCCTCGCGCAGGTGGACAACCGGATGCTCGTTGCGCAGGAGGAGATTTTCGGCCCGGTCGTCTCGGTAATTCCCTTCGAGGACGAGAAGGACGCCGTCCAAATCGCTAACGACATCAAGTACGGCTTGGTCGCGACGGTCTGGACCGGCGACCCCGGGCGTGGCCATCGGCTCGCGCGCCAGATCAAGTCCGGGACAGTCGGCATCAACGCTCCGTACTCGGCCTTCCCAGGGCTTCCGTTCGGGGGCTACAAGCAGTCGGGTTTCGGCCGGGAGCTCGGGATCGAGACGCTCGACATGTACCTCGAGACGAAGAGCGTTGTCGTCTCCACGAGCTCCAAGCCCGTCAACCCGTTCGGCCTCTAGACGGGCACCCGTGCTAGCGGCCCTTCCTCCGCGCTGGTCGGGTGGGGAACGATCGTAACGCGGCGGCCGACCGGATCAAAGAGTGTCGCGCGGGCGCTCGAGCGGCTCGAGCGCCCCTCCGAGATCGGGGGCGGGAACGGGGCGAACCGCCCCGGCCTGAGCGTTGCCGAGGACGCCGCTCACGGTCTCGCTTCCGGGTGGATGGAAGAGGCCGGGCTCGCCGTCGAGCGGGATGCGTGGGGGAATCTCCTCGGCCGCCGGTCCGGGTCGGACCCGGGTGCCCCGGAGCTCTGGACCGGCTCGCACCTAGATACTGTCCCGGCCGGTGGGCGCTTCGACGGCGCGCTCGGGGTGGTCGCCGGCCTCGAGGCCGTGGACCGGCTCCAAACGCCGGTGAGCACGGTGGTCGTTGTGGTCTTCAGGGACGAGGAAGGGTCTGCCTACGCACCCGGCTGTCTCGGGAGCCGGGCCCGTTGCGGCGTGGTCGAACGCGGCGTCCTCGAAGCACTCGGGCTTCCGCCTCCGACTCCGGGCGTCGTCCTTCCGGAAGTCTTCCTGGAGGTCCACATCGAGCAGAGTCCGGTGCTCGAGCGGGCTGGCCTACCGCTGGGCGTGGTGACGTCGATCGCCGGGCAGGCCCGCGGAAAGGTCGAGTTCACTGGAGCTCCGCGCCACGCAGGGACGACGCCCATGGACGCACGCGAGGACGCGCTCTGTTCCGCAGCCGAGTTCGTTCTGCACGCGCGCGACGCGGCCGCCCGGATCGAAGGTGCGGTCGCCACCGTGGGCCAGCTCGAGGTCGATCCGGGCGCCGCGAATGTCGTCCCGGGCCGGGTGACGCTGACGGTCGACGCGCGTGCGCCTGATCAGCTGCGCCTCGACTCGCTTCTCGAAGAGATCGGGGCGAAGCTCGCGGTCACCTCACCCGTGGCCATGGATGCGGCGGTCACCGGTCTGCTCGGCGAGGAGATCGAACGGTTGGGCCTACCGGTTCTGGAGCTGGCTTCGGGCGCCGGGCACGATGCCGGCATCCTCGCGGCCTCGGGAGTCAGGGCCGGCATGCTCTTCGTCCGAAGCGCGGGCGGCATCAGCCATGCCCCGGAGGAGCACACGAGCCCGGAAGACATCGCTCGCTGCGTCGAGGCTCTGGCCGCGACTCTCGGGCGCCTCGCCCTCTAGGCGAGTTCGAAGCGGATCGGCTGGGCGCCGTCCCAGATGACCCGCCGGCCGAGCTCCGGCAGCTGCTCGACACCTTCGACCAGCGTTGCGAGGTGGTTGCCCGCGAGCTGGCTGGCCATCCTCGCGAAGCAGGTCCGCCCGTACGGGAAGAGAATCTCGGTCTCGCTGACTCCGCCGGGATAAAGCAGGAGCTCGCCCGGGGCGGGGTAGCTGGTCGGATTCTCCGACCCCACGCCCGCGTCGAGCTCACCGAGAGGGACCCACGCCGACTGGCCGCTCCAGCGGGCCTGGAGCCGCTGCTCATCGCGGGGAAGGAGCTTTCGAAGCGCCGCCACCGTACACGGCGAGACCTCCTCTTCGAGGCGGGCCCGGAACCGAAGGTCGCCGACGGCGATGTCGAGCACGGGCTGAACCTACCGCTTGAGCGTGAGCCCGATCATGCCGTAAGGCGGCCGTGGATCCGTGTAGACCTTGACGCGCTCGTCCGACTCGTAGACCTGCGCCGTGTCCCAGAGGCGGTTCTGGGCTTCGAACGAGAGCTCTCCGATGGCCGGGAAGTGCTCGAGCAGACGCCGCCCCATCTCGTGGACGAGGTGCTGAATCGACTTCGAGTTGAAGTCGCCGAACGTCTCGGCGAGCGATCCGCGTACTTCGGCGCTTGCCACTGGGCCGGCATCGTCGAGATACCGCCAGTGGACGTCGAGGTGGACGAACAGAGGTCGATCGACTGTCTCGGGGAGGGTCGTGTAATCGTCTCGGGCGAAGCGGGTGAACGAGCTGCCGGTGATCTTGATCAACTGGACGCCTTCCCGCCCGGAGCGACGATCGACCACCCCCTCCCGGTCGAGCTCGAGCTCGGCGACGCCCGTGTCCCCGTGGCGCCGCTGGAAGAGGACGTCGCTTTGCCGTTCGAATGGGATCTCGCGAGCCGTGAGGCGGATCCGCTCGACGTGGTCGTAGGTGTCGAGGAAGCGTTCACCCAAGAGGTCGAGGAGTTCTTCGAGCGACTCGCCGTCGTACTCGAGCGCGTTCGCGTGAACGAAGTTCTTCATGGTGTCCGTCGCCACCACGAGCGAGTTGTCGCCCTCGGTGTAGGCGGGCATGAAGTTCTCCCCGAAGACGTCCAACGTCACCTCGGCGGCGAACAGCGAGCTGACTCCGTCCGTCCGGTAGACCCCGATCTCGGCCTTCCCGTAGTGGATGCTCATCCTTGCCTCCAGCGGTCGCGGGCGATTGCGACGAGCTCCTCGAGCGCCGTGTCGAGCTCCTCCTCGCGCGTGCGGACGAGTCGCTCGCGGAGGATAGGGACGAGATCGGCGCGGGGCCGGCGGTTCACGAAGACGACGAACCGGAATCCGAACTTCTCCTCGTAGGCACGGTTCAGCCGCTCGAGCTCGGCGGCGACCTCGGGCTCGGCGTCCTCGCCCTGCTCCCGGGCCGACCGCCCGGAGAGGCGCCGGGCGACGATGGGCGGGTGCGCTTCGAGCGCCTCGATCTTCTCGGGCTCTGCGAGCCCGGCGATCACAGTCTCCGGGCGGCCGAGCGGATCGTCGGCCTCGGCGAGGCGCTCTACGAGGCGCGTCCGACCCTCGAAGAGCTCCGCGAGCTCCCCAATGCTCAGCTGCCGCGGTAGGTCACGCACGAGTACGAAGAAACGAGGAGGGGAACGTGATGATGTCTGTCCTCGAGCGCGAGCTCGAGCTCGATGCGCCGGAAGAGCGGCGAGGGCGGATGGAAGACGAGGCGGTACTCGCCCGGCTCGAGTGGTCCCGCGAGGTCGCCGACCCGGCCCTCGGCGTCTGTTTCGGCGGTCGCAAGCACATCGTTGCCTCGATAGAGCTCGACCAGGATGCCTCGCGCCGGCTCGCCACGCTCGACGTCAAGGACGTGAGTGGAGAGAGAGGCGCTCACACCGCGAACTTCTCCGCGTGCCGGCGGTGCTCCTGCGCGATCTCGGCCGTCTCGGCACGAACGAGCTGCCCGTCGCGGACGACTTCCTCGCCCCCTACGTACAGCCGGCCGACGCGGTGCGGCCCGGCCAGGACGAGTGCCGCCACAGGGTCGCTAGCGCCGGCGAACTCGAGGCCGTACGTCGGCCAGACGGCGAGGTCGGCGCACTTGCCGGGCTCGATCGAGCCCAGGTCGGAGCGGTGG
>JBPCPR010000216.1:0-6158 GCA_050998925.1 Gaiellaceae bacterium | reverse complement strand
GCACCAAGGACGGTCTCACGATGGTCGAGGCCGGCGCCGACGAGGTCACCGAAGAGGTCCTGCTCGAGGCGCTCGACCTCGCGCATGCCGAGATCAAGAAGCTCTGCGAGGCGCAGGAGGATCTCCGTCGCCAGGCCGGGAAGCCGAAGTGGCTCGACACCGATCTGACCGAAGAGCTCGACGGCTCGCACGGCGACCGGATCCGGGAGCGGATCGCCGCCGACGGCCTGCGCGAGGCCGCCGCGGTGATCGACGACCTCGTCGACGAGCTGTGCCCGCCACTCTCGATGACCTCCACCGAGGAGGACATCGTCAAGCGGACGCAGGTCAAGTCGAGCTTCGGGCTCATCCTCGAGCGCCTGCGCCTGGAGGCCGCGATCGGCCCGGTGCGCGAGCAGTTCGAGAGCGATCTCCGCGAGTTGACCGAGGCCGAGCAGGACTCGAAGGAGCTCAAGTCGGCGAAACGGACTCTTCTCTTCGATCGGGTCATCGACACCGTCGAGCTGCCGTTCGCGGCCGGTCCGGCCACCGTCGACGGTGAGGCTCCGCTCGTGAAGGACGGGATGACCAGGCAGTTCGTAAAGAAGGCGGCCGAGGCCGTCTACAAGGAGCTCGTCCGGCGGAAGATCGCGGTCGACAAGCGCCGGCCTGACGGCCGCGGCACCGAAGAGATCCGCGACATCGACTGCGAGGTCACCGTCGCGCCGCGCACGCATGGCTCGGCGCTCTTCACCCGCGGACAGACGCAGATCATGACGCTTCTGACCCTCGGAACTGCCAAGGAGGGGCAGCGGATCGACGATCTCTCGCTCGAGACGGACCGTCGCTTCATGCACCACTACAACTTCCCGCCCTACTCTGTGGGCGAGACGGGCTTCATGCGCGGCCCGAAGCGGCGCGACATCGGCCATGGGGCGCTCGCGCAGCGCGCCCTCGAGGCGATGATCCCGCCCGCGGAGGACTTTCCGTACACGATCCGCCTCGTCTCGGAGACGCTCGAGTCGAACGGCTCCTCGTCGATGGGATCGGTATGCGGCTCCACGCTCGCGCTCATGGATGCAGGCGTGCCGATCAAGCGACCCGTCTCGGGAATCGCCATGGGCCTCGTCAAGGAGGGCGACGACTACGTCATCCTGACCGACATCCAGGGAGCCGAAGACCATCTCGGCGACATGGACTTCAAGGTGGCCGGGTCGCGTGAGGGCATCACCGCGCTCCAGATGGACATCAAGATCACCGGCGTCACGCAGGAGATCATGCGAAACGCGCTCGAGCAGGCAAAGCGAGCGCGCGGGTTCATCCTCGACAAGATGGCCGAGGCGCTGCCCGAGGTTCGCTCCGAGCTCTCCGAGAACGCACCGCGGATCTCGACGGTCAAGATCGACCCGGAGAAGATCGGCATGGTGATCGGCAAAGGTGGGGAGACGATTCGCTCGCTCGAGGCCGACTACGACGTCCAGATCGATATCGAGGAGGACGGCACCATCCTCATCTACGCCACCGAGGGCAAGAAGGCACGAGGGGCGATCGCCGCGATCGAAGGCCTCACCAAGGAGCCCGAGGTCGGGGACGAGTACACCGGCAAGGTCGTGAAGACGACCGACTTCGGCGCTTTCGTCGAGCTCAAGAAGGGCACCGACGGCCTGCTGCACGTCTCCAATGTCGGCCCGGGGCGCGTCGCTCACATCGAGGACGTCATGGCCCGGGGCGATGTGCTCGACGTCATCGTCCAGGAGGTCGACAAGGCACGCGGCCGGATCGGCTTGAAGCTCGTCGCTAAGCACGAGAACGGCAATCTCGTCCAGCCAGAGGAGCTGATCGAGCGAGCGAAGGACGCGCCGCCGCGGGAGCGCACGGAGCGTCCCCGTGACGGTGACCGCGGCCGTGACCGCGGCCGCGAGCGGAACCGCCGCTAGCACCCGGGCAGATGCGAGCGTGAAGCGCTACGACTGCGTCGTCGTCGGAGCCGGTCCCGCCGGTTCCACGACGGCGTACCGCCTCGCTCGCGAGGGTGCGTCCGTCCTCATGCTCGACCGCGCGCGCTTTCCGCGCGACAAGCCCTGCGGCGGAGGAGTGACCGGCCGGGCGGCGCGACTCCTGCCCTTCTCGATCGATCCGGTCGTCGAGGAGGTCGTGACGATCGCCGAGCTCGGCCTCGGATACGACAGGCGGGTCGAGCGGGGAAGCGGAAAGCCGCTCGTCTACATGACCCAACGGAAGCGGCTCGACGCGTTTCTCGTCGAGCAGGCTGCGGCAGCGGGCGCCGAGTTCCGGGACGGGACGAAGGTCTCTGGGGTCGAGACGAACGGCAAGAGCGCGACGGTGAGGATGAACGGCGACTCGATCGCCGCGCGAACCGTCGTCGGGGCGGACGGGATCAACGGCGTGTCGGCGCGAGCGCTCGAACTCGGCGGGAACCAGACGGTGGGGGTAGCGCTCGAGGGCAACCTGGGCTACGAGCGCATCGACCGCGAGCGCTTCCGCGGGCGCCTCCTGATCGACTTCGCGACCGTGCCGGGCGGGTACGCGTGGGTCTTTCCCAAGGGCGATCACGTCAACTTCGGCGTCGGGGGGTCGCTTGAGGAAGGGCCCCAACTCCGCGAGCACCTGCGCCGTCTCTGCGCGCGACACGGGGCCGAGCTCGAGGACCTCGGCGAGCTCCGCGGCTTCCGGCTGCCGATGCGCCTTGCGTCCTCCTGCCTCTCACGAGGTCCCGCCCTGCTCGTCGGAGACGCGGCCGGCCTCGTCGACCCGGTGTCCGGCGACGGGATGTACGAGGGGATCCTCAGCGGCTCGCTGGCGACGAAAGCCGTCATGGACGTGCTCGAGGAGAGGGAGGAGACCCTCGACCCCTATGGGCACGGGCTCACGCGCCAGCTCGCACCGCTGCTCTGGGCCTCCTGGAGCATCAAGGCGGCCCTCGACCGCTTTCCGCGCACGTCCTTTGCGCTGGCGCAGACCCACCTCGTGTGGAACGTCGTCGAGCGGATCCTGCAGGGGGATCTTGCCGACGTGCGCCTGACGCGTGGACCGGCCCGGCCGCTCCTGAAGGCGCTGGCGCTCCTGGCCCGTGCCGCCGGCGATCCCGGCCGGGCCTTCCGCCCCGCGGGCTAGCCGGCGGTTCGCACCCGGCTACGATGCGGCCCGTGGAGAGCTACCTTCTCACCACGCTCGACGGCGGTGCCCGCGTGGTCACGGAGCCGCTCCCGAGCGTTCGCTCCGTTGCGCTCGGCATCTGGATCGGCGCGGGCTCGCGGGACGAGGACCTCGCCCACGCCGGTCTGAGCCATTTTCTGGAGCATCTGCTCTTCAAAGGCTCCAGCTCCTACTCCGCGCTCGAGATCGCCGAGATCTTCGACACGTTCGGCGGCGAGCTCAACGCCTCGACCGGTCGCGACTACACGGTCGTCTATGCACGTGTGCTCGACGAGCACCTCGAGGAGGCCATGGACGTGATCACCGACATGGTGTTCGCGCCGCGTCTCTCGGACCTCGACGCCGAGCGAGAGGTCGTGCTCGAGGAGATCGCGATGGTCGAGGACGCGCCGCAGGAGCTCGTCCACGACCTGATCACGGAGACCGTCTTCGGCAACCATCCGCTCGGCCGGCCGGTCTTGGGCTCGGCGGACGTGATCGCAAACGTCTCGCGTCGCAGCGTCTCGGCCTACCATCGCGCCCGCTACCGGACCGACAACGTCGTGGTCGCCGCGGCCGGGCACCTCGAGCACGATCGGGTGGTCGAGCTCGTCGAGCGGATGAGCGCGACGAGCCCCGGGCCGCCCGCCCGCCGGGCCGGGGCTCGGGCACCGTTCGTCGACGCGCCGCGTCCGGGCCTTCGCTTCCAGCGAAAGGACACGGAGCAGTACCACGTCTGCATCGGAGCGCCCGGGATCGCACGGTCCGACCGGAGGCGGTTCACGGCGTCGATTCTGGACAGCGTCCTCGGCGGCTCGGCCTCGTCCCGGCTCTTTCAGGAGATCCGCGAGAAGCGGGGTCTCGCATACGCGGTCTACACGTACGCGTCGCAGTACGCGGACACAGGCCAGATCGGCGCGTACGTCGGCACGCGGGAGGAGAATCTCGCTGCCTGCCTCCAGATCCTGGGCGAGCAGATCGCCGCCGTCGCGGCCGGGGAGCTCGGTGACGACGAGCTCGGTCGCGCCAAGGAGAACCTCAAGGGCCGAGTGATGCTCTCGATGGAACTGACGTCGAACCGGATGAGCAGGCTCGGGAAGTCCCTGGTCACCGACAGCGAGATCCTGTCGCTCGACCGCGTCATCGCCGAGATCGAGGCCGTCGACCGCGACGCGGTGGCCGGGCTCGCCGCGCTCCTCCTCGCGGAGAACCGATTGTCCGTCGCCGCGATCGGGCCGAGCGAGGAGCGTTTCATCGACGCGGTCGACCGCATCTCGCCCGGGCTCGTCGCAGCGGCCGCGTGAAGATCCTCCTCTTCGGAGCGGAGGGGAAGGTCGGCGCGGTGCTCGGCCCGTCGCTCGCGGAGGCGGGCCACGAAGTGCGGGGTGTCGGCTCCGGGGACGAGGCCGACCCGGCCGGGTACGACGTCGCGATCGACTTCACGCGCCCGGACGCCGTCCGGGCGAACGTCGAGCGCTGCCTGGCGGCGGGGACTTCTTGCGTCGTCGGCACGACGGGGCTCGAGAACGCCGACCTGGAGGCGCTGGACCTGCTCGCCCGGGAGCACGGGGTCCCCTGTCTCGTGGCTCCGAACTTCGCGCTCGGAGCCGTCCTCATGATGCGCTTCGCGGAGGAGGCGGCGCGCTGGCTCCCGCGGGCGGAGATCGTCGAGCTCCACGATGAGGCGAAGCTGGATGCGCCTTCGGGCACGGCGAAGGCCACAGCCGCTCGTCTCCCGGGAGACGTCACCATCCACAGCGTTCGCCTGCCGGGCCTCGTCGGGCACCAGGCGGTCCTGCTGGGCGGCCGAGGGCAGCTCCTGACCATCCGTCACGACACCCTGTCCCGCGAGGCCTTCGTGCCCGGCGTTCTCCTGGCGCTCGAGCGGCTGGGAGACCTGCCGGCCGGAGTGACTCTGGGGATCGACGGGCTCGTCGCGTAGAATCCCGCTCGTGCTTGGTGAGGTCCTGACTGCGGTTTGTACTCCGTTCCGGGAGGACGGCGCCGTCGACGTGGATGCGTTCCGCCGCCTCTGCATCCACCTCGTCGAGAACGGCTCGGACGGAGTCGTCGTCGCCGGGACCACCGGCGAGGCGCCGACGCTCACCGACGGCGAGCGGCTGGAGCTCTTCGCCGCGGCCGTCGACTCGGTCGGCGCTCGGGCAGCCGTGATCGCGGGCACGGGCACGTACTCGACGGCGCACTCCGTGCATCTGACCGAGCAGGCGCACGAGCTCGGCGTGGACGGTTTTCTCGTGGTCACCCCGTACTACAACAGGCCTCCCGTCGCGGGGATCGTCGCGCACTTCCGGGCCATCGCGGAGGTGAGCGACCGTCCGATCATCGTCTACAACATCCCGCACCGGGTCGTCCTGAACCTCGAGCCCGAGACGCTCTCGGCGCTCGCTGAGATCCCGACGGTGCGAGCAGTGAAGCAGGCCATGGCCGACCTGAACCAGGCCGAGCGGATCGTGCAGGAGACGGATCTCGTTCTCTATGCGGGGGACAACGACCTCCTGCTCCCCTTCCTGAAGCTGGGGGGCATCGGCGGGATTCTCGTGTACACGCATCTGGTGGGACCGCGGGTGCAGGAGCTGATCCGCCGTTACAAGGACGGCGATCACGAGGGCGCGGAGGCCATCGAGCAGGAGCTCCAGCCGGTCGTCGAGGCCCTGGCGGTGACGACGAACCCGATTCCGCTCAAGGCGGCGCTGAACTTGCTCGGGCACGAGGTCGGCGGCCTGCGTCTCCCGCTCGTCGAGGCGAGCGAGGGGGAGGTCGCCTTCGTACGCGCCGGCCTCGAAGCCGCAGGTGTTCTCTCGCCCGCACGCGTGTAAGAGCCCGTTTCAAAACGAAGCACTGGCCGCCGGGCCGCGCTGGACGACGCGATCCCGCGTCTTCAGTCGCGCCCATACCTCTTCGATATGGACGCTCCCTGCATCCTTGGCTCGCACCGCCCAGCACATCCCGACGTCGAGTCGTCATTCTGAAACGGGCTCTAGACTGCCCCGGTGAGCTCGGGC
>JBPCPR010000137.1:0-5193 GCA_050998925.1 Gaiellaceae bacterium | reverse complement strand
GGTCGAGGCCGTCCTCGATCCGTTGCGCGTCGGCTGCACACGCCGGCACGGGCCTCGGCGAGCCCCACGGCGGCGCCCACTCGACCTCGCGAGCCGACGGACCGTGTCGGGGGTCGAAGAAGCACAGCGGGCGGCGCTCGGGCGGCTCTTCACCAGCCGCGCGGGCGCGGGCTGCGGTCATGGCGTGCCGGCCTTCGTCGACCGCGGCGCTCACGCCCTCGATGTCCTCCGGCCGCTTCGCCCGGTCGAGCGCGTCCGAACCTCGCCGGTACTGCTCGAGCGCGCGCTCGTAGTCGGGGTGCGCCGTCGGCGCGAGGTCATCCACGTCCACCGTGCCGATGTCCTCGCCCAGCGCCACGAGATCGTCGCGGGCGGTGGTCTTGACCTCGGCGAGCTCCCGATCCTCCTCGGCGGAGCGGCGGCGACGGCGAAGCGCGAAGAAAGCGATTCCCGCCCCGGCCAGCCCGAGCAGGATCACGAGCCCGTTGCGCGAGCCACCGTCGCTGCCACCACCGTTCCTCTCCTCGCCGACGGCGTCGACGAAGGAGAGGAGGACGGCTGCAACTCCCTGGTCGCGGCTCTCGCGGAAGGCGTCGTCGGCCAGCACCCGCGCCCGCCCGGATTCGAGCACGGTGCTGGCCGCGCGGAACTGATCGCCGACCACGACGACGTAGGTGCCGTCCCGCTGCAGCTCCTGCGCGAGCGCTTCGAGGACCTGCTCGGCATCGCCGCCCGCTTCCCGCGCGGCCGAGGCCGGGAGGATCGCGACGTAGAGCGGCCCGGCGTCCTTCGCCTCGATCCGGTCCCGGAGCCGCTCCGCATCCGCCTCGGCGATCCGTCGCTCTGCCGCCGGAGCGACGTAGACGGGATCGCGTGCGAGCGCGTCGGCCGCGCTCGTGAGCTCCTCGGCCGCACCGGCCGGGCCCGCAGCCACGACGGCCAGGGCGGTCGCGACCAGCAACGTGAGCGCGCTTCGCATCCCGGTCGGCCTACGCGGTGGAAAGCTCAACGAGCTCCTCGTCCGAGAGCGAGAGCCTCGCCGCCGCCACGTTCTCCTCCAGATGGTCGACGGAGGACGTTCCCGGGATCGGCAGGATGACGGGCGAGCGTGCGAGGAGCCAGGCGAGCGCGACCTGCGCCGGGGTTGCGCCGTGTACCTCGGCGACCCGGTCGAGCGGCCCGCCCAAGCGTGCGAGAGACCCCGCTTCGAGCGGGTACCAGGGGATGAACGCGGTGCCCCGCTCCCCACATGCTTCGAGCACGTCCTCGCAGGCCCTGTTTCCGACCGAGTACTCGTTCTGGACGGAGACGATCGGGACGATGCTCTCGGCGCGCTCGAGCTGGTCGACGGAGACGTTCGAAAGCCCGACATGCCGGATCTTGCCTTCCTCGCGCAGCTGCGCCAGAGCGCCGACAGACTCCTCGAGCGGAACCTTCGGATCGATCCGGTGGAGCTGGTAGAGGTCGATCCGGTCGACCTCTAGGCGGCGCAGGCTCGCCTCGCACGCCTTCCGCAGGTGCTCCGGGCGCCCGTCGGGAGGCCACGGGCCTTTCTTGCCCGTCCGTGTCAACCCGCCTTTGGTGGCGATCACGAGCCCGTCCGGATACGGCTGCAGCGCCTCGGCCAGTAGCCGCTCGCTCACCTCAGGGCCGTACGAGTCGGCCGTGTCGATGAACGTGATCCCAAGTTCGACGACGCGGCGGACGACCCGCTTCGCCCGTTCGGGATCGCCGGGCCCTCCCGTGACGTTCGGCCCGGTGATCCGCATGGCGCCGTACCCGAGACGGCTGACCCTCAGGTCACCGCCGATCGTGATCGTGCCACCCGGAGGAGTCTCCACCCGCCGAGCGTACCGACCGGAAGGGTCTAGGACCCGCCGATGAGCGTGAGGAGCTTGAACATCGGCAGGTACATGCTGATGATGATGACGCCGACCATGAGCCCGACGCCGATCATCATGAGCGGCTCGATCACGGACGTGAGGGTGGAGATCGAGCTGTCGACCTCGTCCTCGTAGAAGTCGGCGATCTTCGACAGCATCTTCTCGAGCTCTCCGGTCTCCTCGCCCACCCGCACCATCTGCGAGACCATGGGCGGGAAGATCGCGAGCTCGCCGAGCGGGATCGCGATCGGAACCCCCTGGTGCACCCTCTCACGCACCACGTCGACCGCGTCCTCGATGATGCTGTTGCCGGAAGTCGTGCCGGTGATCTCGAGGGCGCGGATGATGTCCACACCCGAGCCGACGAGCGTCGAGAGCGTGCGCGAGAAGCGCGCCATGCCGATCTTCAGGATCACCTTGCCGATCCCGGCTGGCGCCTTCATGCGCGTGCGGTCCCACCAGCGCCGCCCCTTCTGCGTCTTCTTGAAGCGCATGAACCCGAAGATGACGCCGAAGATGCCCGGAAAGAGGATGTACCACTGGTAGCGCACGATGTTGGACGCCTTCAGAACCCACTGGGTCAGCGTCGGCAGGTCGCCGCCGAGCTGCCCGAAGATACCCACGAAGATCGGGACGAGGAAGAGCAGCATTCCGATCATGACGAGCGTCGCGAACGCGAGCACCATCAACGGATACATCATCGCGCTCTTGACGCGCCGCTTGATCTTGGTCTCCTTCTCGATCTGGATCGCGACGCGGTCGAGGACGACGTCGAGGATTCCCGCCGCCTCGCCGGCCTCCACCATCGAGATGTAGAGACGCGAAAAGATCCTCGGGTGGCGGGCGATCGCCTCGGACAGGAGCAGCCCGCCCTCGACGTCGGCGCGCACCTCGGTGATCACGGCCGCCAGCTTCTTGTCCTCCGTCTGGTCTTCGAGGATGACGAGGGCCGTGACGACGTTGAGCCCGGCCTCGATCATCGTCGCGAACTGCCGCGAGAAGATCTGGAGCGCCTTCGGCTTCACCTTCTTGACGACCGCGGTGATGCCGTCGGATGTCGACGCTTGCTGCTTCAGGTCGAGCGCGAGCATCCCGCGTACGCGCAGGGCCTCGCGGGCGGCGGTCAGGTCGGGCGCATGGATCTCGCCCTGGAGCTCGAGGCCAGAGGCGTTGATCGCGCTGTAGGCGAAGGAGGCCATCCTGAAGGTGGAATCGGCATCCCCCCTCGGCGCCGTGAGGGGAAGCGTTCGACTGCCGATACGCCGCTAGGTGACGTTCATCCTGCGGATCCGCCGACGGCTGCCTGTAAACCAGGCTGGTTTCGGCATGATCGAGCTCCTGATCGCGATGAGCATCATGTCCATCGGCATTCTCGCGGTGGTCGCGCTCTTTCAGACCGGCATGGTGACGATTCGCCGCGCCAGCACGATCTCGACCGCCGCCGCCCTCGCCGACTCCGAGATGGAGAAGTTCCGCGCGGTCAGATACGTCGTGATCGGCCTCGACGACTCCGACGTCGCCGCCGCCGACTCGATCTACCTCGCAGATACCGCGTACAAGCCCGAGACGACACCCTTGTCGACCCTCAGCTCCTCCATCGACGCGGCCGCCTCGACCCTGACCGTCGCGTCCGCCACCGGCTTCCCGGCGGCGCCGTTCCGGGTCAAGGTCGACAACGAGGTCCTCTACGTAACCGCGGTGAGCGGCTCCGTCTTCACGGTCACACGCGGTGTCGACGGAACCGTTGCGGCGTCGCATTCCGGAGGAGCCACGGTCGCCCAGAAGCAGCGGGCGCACATCGTCGCCTGCGGCTCGGGCACGTGCACCACGGCCGACCCCGTGAAGACGGTCACCGGAGCCGACGGTCAGAGCTACCGGGTCGACACGTACGTGAGTTGGCAGTCCATCACGAACTCCAACGGGGTGGCCGGCCGAAACGCGAAGCTCGTCACGATCGTCGTCCGAAGCTCCGCGACACCCACCAGGGTCTATGCGCGCGTGTCTTCGTCGTTCGACGAAGCCACGGGCGTCTAACCCGGCGAGAACGTCCCCCGCAAGCCTCGCGCCCGCTCTGGCTTTCCCGCTCTAGCAGGAGGGCTTGGTGGACGCCGCTCGTCGTCGGGGTGCGATCGTCGTTCCGAGGCAAGGACGCAGGGAGTGCCGATAGCAGCGCTATCGGTGCGAGGACGCAGCATCGGGGCGAGCCGCGCGGCCCGGCGCGGCCAGCGCTCGTTTCGCCAAGCCCTCCTGCTAGAGCTCCTGCTAGAGCTCGACGCTGATCAGCTTCAGGCGGTACCGAAGGCCGTCCGGCTCGCTCACGAGCGTCAGCACCTTGCCGAGCTTGAGCGTCACCGTCTTCTTGCCGTTCGAGAAGGAGCCTGCCACCAGGCCGATCTTCGCAGTCGTGTTCGTGAGCGAGACGAGCTGGAAGAGCGGGTCGCTCGCGGGGAACGGCGTATCCCGCTTCACCGATTCGGTGGTGCCGTTGACCCTGATGTCGGCGCTGGACGCGGTCGTGAAGGATCCGCCCCCGTCGGAATCCCCGTCGTCGCCGCCTCCGTCCGTCGATGGAGGAACCGCCGTGCCGCCACCGCCCGAGCCCCCGCCGTCGGTCGAGCCCGAGGCACCGGTCGAGTCCGAGCCACCGGTCGAGTCCGAGCCACCGGTCGAGCCGGTGCCGTCCGAGGTGCCTGACGTCGATCCGTCCGAGGTCGGGGGTGGTGCGACGCTCTGCTCGAACGGATCCTTGCTCAGGAAGCGTCCGAAGGAGATGAGCTGCCCGCTGTCCGGGGGCACCGGCTGGTCGGAATCGGCCAGCGCCAGGCCACCGGCGGCCGGCGGAGTAGGCGGTACGGCGCTGGGATCCGGCACGACCGTCGACGGCGGCGGAGCCGAGCCCGGATCGGGCGTCGCGCCGGTTGCCGTCGGTGTGCTCGTGGTCGCTGCGGTCGACTCGGTCGATCCCCCGCCGGTCAGCATCTTCACGTAGCCCGGGCCCTGCCAGATCATGAGCAGCAGGAAGATCGGGCCGAGGACGAAGAGGATCTTCTTCTGCTTCGCCTCCTTACGCTGGCGGAGGATGTCTTCGCCCTTTTTCGCCATCGCTAGCCTCCCGTTCCCGTCGTCGCCGCGGCGCCCGCTGCCGGGGCCGGCTCGGTCGTCGTGGGACCGGTTGTCGTCTCGGTCGTCGTGGTCGTCTCGGTCGTCACAGGGGCCGTCGTCGTGGCGGGCGCGGGGGCCGCCACCGCCGGCGGTGGGCCGAAAAAGGACACGGAGAGCGGCAACACCACCCTGATCTTCTGAAACCAAC
>JBPCPR010000030.1:0-3737 GCA_050998925.1 Gaiellaceae bacterium | reverse complement strand
GGTCGAGGGCGTTCTCGCCCACGAGCTCTCTCACATCGGGAACCGTGACGTCGCGATCATGACGATCGCGAGCTTCTTCTCGATGGTCGCCGCGATGCTGATGCGGTTCGGGCTCTACGGCGGCATGCTCGGCGGTGGCGGCGGCCGGGACAACAACAACTCCGCCCCGGTCTGGCTGATCATGTTCGCGGTCTCGCTCCTCACGTACGTGATCAGCTACATCCTGATCATGATGATCTCGCGCTACCGCGAGTATGCGGCCGACCGTGGGGCCGCCGTCATCACCGGGGCGCCGGAGCAGCTCATGAGCGCGCTCCAGAAGATCGCGAGCCAGATGACGCGCATTCCACAGCGCGACCTCCGCGAAGTCGCCGGCATGAACGCGTTCTTCATCATCCCGACGGGCGTGAAGAGCGCCTTCGGGGAGCTCTTCATGACGCATCCGCCGCTCGAGAAGCGGCTCGCCCGCCTCGGGGCGATCGCCCAGGAGATGGGCCGCATCCCGTCGTAAGTCCGCACGGCGCTTTCGCGCCGAGCATGACGACTTCCGACGGGGAAACTGAGCCGCGACGGGCGAAGCCCGCCGCGGCGGCGAAGGTCTCGTACGGCGGCTCGTCCGGCCTCCGGCGGCTAGTCTCAGTGCATGGGTCTCGGTGACGTCCTCTTCGGGCGGAAGAAGCTCAAGGGCGCGAAGCCCGACAAGCTCTTCGCCCTCTCGACCGCGCAGGTCACCCTCGAATCTGAGCTAGGGCTGAAGAGCTCCGGTGCCGCCGCCGCCGTCTTCAAGCCCTTGTCGGCCGGTGAGTTCGCCCGGGCCGAGGCGGACATCGACGAGCTCCTCGGCGTGGCCGCCCAGAGCTCGAAATCGGAAGTCCGGCGGCGCTCCGACACCTACGGCTTCCAGTGGCTCGTGATCCGGGACCCCGACTTCGAGGATCTCGTCACCACCGTCCATCTCGTCAGCTCGGAGCTCGACGCACGCGGGTTCGGCGAACAGCTCCTCGCCGCGCTGTTCCCCTTCGAAGGGAAGGGCCGCCGGGTCAACCTCGTCTACGGCTTCAAGCGAGGGACGTTCTGGCCGTTCATCCCGACCGGGGAGGACAAGCAGCGCGACAACGCCGAGGAGATGCGACTCAAGAACGAGCTCGAGCAGGAGCTCCCGATCGAGCCGGACCTCGAGCGCTGGCTCGGCCTCTTCGACGCTCCGCTCGACTAGAGACGCAGTTGCCCATGGCGCTACCTCGGGGCCTGGAGTGGTGGCGCGACCAGCCGGGAGGGGCCGACTGGCTCGGCCGACTGCCGAGGCTGGCGTCGGAGTGTGCCGAGGAGTGGTCGCTCCGGCTGGACGCGCCCTTCGAGCCGGCGACCATCTCTCTTGTCGTTCCGGCGAGGCTTCCAGACGGGTCGGCAGCCGTTCTCAAGCTCTCCTTCCCGGAGCCCGAGAGCGCAGAGGAGCCCGACGCCCTCGCGGCCTGGGACGGTCGCGGCGCCGTCCGGCTCCTCGCTCGCGACAAGACCCGCTCGGGACTGCTCGTAGAGTGGTGCTTCCCCGGGACCCCGCTCCGGGACGAGCCGGACGACGAGCGGGCGAACGACATCGCCACAGGAGTCCTGCGGCGGCTCTGGCGCGAGCCCGTCTCAGACCATCGGTTTCGGCTCCTGGCCGACGTTGCCGCCGAGTGGGAACAGAGCATCCCCGCCGACTGGGATCGGCTCGGACGCCCCTTCGAGCGCTCGCTCGTCGAACGGGCGCTCGCTGCCTTGCGTACTCTCCGCTCCTCGCAGCCCGAGGCCGTGATCCTGCACCAGGACTTCCACGCAGGAAACGTCCTTGCGGCCGAGCGTGAGCCCTGGCTCGCGATCGACCCGAAGCCCCTCGTCGGCGAACGGGCCTTCGACGTTGCCTCGCTCCTCCGCGACCGGCGCCGCGACCTTGATCGGGACCCGCGGCCGGTGCGAACGATCGCGCGCCGGCTCGACCAACTCGCCGAAACGCTCGAGCTCGACCGCGAGCGGATGCGCGGGTGGGGGATCGTCCACGCGCTCGCCTGGGGCCTCGGGGATCGAGTCCTCGAGGACCTGGTCTCGTGTGCGCGGTGGCTCGCCGCCGCCCGCTAGCTGCGGCTACTGCTGGGGTGCAGGCAGGTCCGGGACGAGCCCCTGCTCCGAGAAGAGCTGGCGCGTCTCCTCGAGCGTCAGGTCGCTCGGCGGGATCAGGATCTCCGAGGCGGACAGGTCGTCGTCCGCGAGCCTCTTCCCCTCGCTTCGCACGAGGTTGGCCATCTCGTCCAGGTGCCGGTCGAGCTCCACCTCGTCGTTCGCCTCGAGGGCGGCCATCGCCTGGTCGTCGAACTCGTTCAGCTTCGCGCAGAGCGCCTCGTCGATCTCGTACTGCCCGTCTCCCATGAGGCGCGCGATCACTGCTCGATCTCCTTCTTCTCCTCGCCGGGCCCGAGCTCGCCCTTCAGGCGCGCCAGTTCGTCGTCGACCTGGCTCCCGGCCGAGATCTGGGCCAGCTCCCGGTCCAGACTCGTTCCCTGCTCGGTGAAGTCCTCGAGCGTGCCGACCGCCGTCAGCTCCTCGACCGCAGTCGCGCGGGCCTGCATCTGCTCGGTCTTGTCGCGAGCCCGCTCGATCGCGAGCCCCGTGTCCGCCATCTCCTCGCCGATCCCGGTCGCGGCCTCGCCGATCTTGGCCTGCGCCTCCGCGGCCGAGTAGGTCGCCTTGATGGTCTCCTTCTGCGTCCTGAAGGCCTCCACCTTCGCGGCGAGGCGCTTCTCGGCGTCGATCAGCTTCTCCTGCTGGGCCTCGAGCGCCGTGCCCTGCTGGTCGAGGCTCTGGAGCTGCTGCTGCACGGCCGCCTTGCGCTCGAGCGCAGAGCGGGCGAGATCCTCGCGCCCCGCCGAGAGGGCCTGCCGCGCCTGGGTCTCGAGCTTTTCGATCTCCTGCTCGAGCTTCTGCGACTGAAGCTCCAGCCGCTTCTTCGCGGTGACGACGTCGGCCACGCCTCGTTTGACGTTCTGGAGCAGCTCGCGCTGCTTCTCGTAGGAATAGTCGAGCGTGATCGACGGGTCCTCGGCACGATCGAGCAGCTTCGAGATCCGAGCCTTGACGACGGTCGAGGCCCGGTTCATGAGACCAGGCAATGCATCCTCCTCTTCGCGGGTAAGCCATCCTACCCACGTCCTCTGCGCCTACTCGCCGGTGCGGAAAGGGGACGATGGCCTCGGCTAGAATCTTTCCCCGCGGGGCTATAGCTCAGTTGGGAGAGCGCCTGGATCGCACCCAGGAGGTCGCCGGTTCGAGCCCGGCTAGCTCCATTCTCGAGCGGAAATCCGGCCGCCTGCGGCGGTCATACGATTTCCGTCCGATTCCTGCAGTCTCCGAGCTCGTCAGTAGGCCGATGCCGGCCAAGCCGGCATCGGCGGCGTCATGCTGGACTCAAGACCTGATCGCTAATTCAGCGCTTGGCGACGTAGTAGTTGTTGAATGGGTCGCCGTCGATCTGCTTGACCTCGACGTCGCCGAAGCCGGCCTCGCCGAGCATCTCGAGGGCCTTCTGCTCACCCCAGACCGTGCCCAGACCGGCACCGCCCTGCGCGAGCGACACGGGCATGCAATGCAGGACTGAGAACGTGTAGAGGGTCGGCCCGAGCGGATGGCCGAGGTTGTCCTCGAGCGTGCTCGCGGCAGCGAAGTAGACCATGAGGAGAGTCCCATGCGAGGCGGGCGCATCG
>JBPCPR010000275.1:0-4018 GCA_050998925.1 Gaiellaceae bacterium | reverse complement strand
AGCCCACGTCGACCGGCTCGGCCGAGGGCCAGGCGGCAACGATCAGCCGCGACTCGCGGGACGGCAGAGACGACCAGATCTCCTCGGTGACGTGAGGCAGGACCGGGTGCAGGAGCTTCAGGAGCCGCTCGAGCGCGGCCAGAGCGGTGGCGCGTGTGTCGGGGTCGCCGGCATAGAGCTGCGGCTTGATCGCCTCGGCATACCAGTCGCAGAAATCGTCGAACGTGAGCCGATACAGGGCGCCCACGGCCGGCGCGAAGCTGAACTCCTCGAAGCTCACTTCGACCTCCTGCCGAACGGCTTCGAGCCGGGCGAGGATCCAGTGCTCCTCGAGCGCCTTCGGCCGCGCCGCCACCTCCTGGGCTTCCCCGCTCAGGAGCAGCCTGGATGCGTTCCAGAGCTTGTTCGTGAGCTTGCGGCCCTCCTCGATGACGCCGTAGGAGAAGCGGACGTCCTGCGTCGAGGACATCTTCAGGAGCCCGTACCGGGTCGCGTCGGTGCCGTACTCGTCGATCACCTCGACCGGGTCGATTCCGGTGCCGAGGCCCTTCGACATCCGCCGACCGTCCGGTGCGAGCACAGTCGAGTGGATGATCACGTGCTCGAAGGGGATCTCGCCCATCAGCTCGAGCCCGGAGAAGATCATCCGGTTCTCCCAGAGTCGGATGATCTCCCGCGCGGTCGTGTTGAGCGTGCCCGGGTAGAACGCCTCTAGGTCGGGTGTCCGGTCCGGCCAGCCCAGCGTTGCGAAGGGCCAGAGGGCCGAGGAAAACCAGGTATCCAGCACGTCCTCCTCACGCGTGAGCTCGTTCGACCCGCACTCGGCACAGGCGTCCGGATCGGTCTCGGCGACCGTGATGTGGCCGTCCGGGCAGTACCAGACCGGGAGCTGATGGCCCCACCAGAGCTGCCGCGAGATGTTCCAGTCGGGAGCGCTCTCGAGCGACTCGAGCGCGAACCGGTGCTGCGACTCCGGGTGATAGCGCACGCGCTTCGCCCGGAGCGACTCGAGGGCAGGCTGCTTCAGGTCGTCCATAGCACACCACCACTGGAGCGAGATGAGCGGCTCGATCCGCGACTCGCACCGCTCGCAGAGAGCAACCGCATGGCGGTAGCTCTCCCGCCGCTCGAGCTGGTCGTGCCTGCGGATCCACGCGAGGATCTGCTCGCCGGCCTCCGCCTGAGTCAGCCCGGCCAAATCGCCCGCCTCCTCGCTCATGCGACCGTCGGGGCCGATCACGATCGGCTCGGGGAGGCCGTGGTGTCGCCCGATCGCGAAGTCGGTCGCGTCGTGGCCGGGCGTTACCTTGGGAGCACCGGTCCCGAAGTTCCGCTCCACCCGCACGTCGGCGATCACCGGGACGCGCCGCTCGACATAGGGGACGACGACTTTCCTCCCGACGAGATCCCGGTAGCGGTCGTCCTCGGGATGGACGGCCACGGCGACGTCGCCGAGGATCGTCGCGGGCCGGACGGTCGCAATCGTCACGTGCCCGTCCCCGTCCGAGAGCGGGTAGCGGACGTACGTGAGCGCGTCGTCGACGTCGCGGTGCACGAGCTCGAGATCGGAGAGCGACGTCTGGTGGAACGGGCACCAGTTGATGATGCGGTTGTCGCGGTAGATCCACCCCTTGCGGTAGAGGTGGACGAAGAAGTGCATCACCGCCCGCACGTAGTCGTCGTCCATCGTGAAGCGCTCGCGGCCGTAGTC
The DNA here is from genome assembly GCA_050998925.1 of Gaiellaceae bacterium. Lineage (GTDB taxonomy): Bacteria > Actinomycetota > Thermoleophilia > Gaiellales > Gaiellaceae > DASQGA01. Next base: position 2,307 of record JBPCPR010000275.1, on the reverse strand, counting down.
GAGCGAGGCGCCCATACGGCGGAACTGGCTCATGATCGTCCGCCCGTAGAGGTGGAGCCAATCCCAGACGCGGGCCTCGAATGCCTCCCGCCCCAGGTCGTGGCGGGTCTTCCCTTCCGTGGCGAGATCCTTCTCGACCGCGTTCTGGGTCGAGATGCCGGCGTGGTCGTAGCCTGGCTGGAAGAGGACGTTCTTCCCCTGCATCCGCTGCCAGCGAACCAGCGTGTCGGCGAGCGCGAGCTGGAGCGCGTGGCCCATGTGAAGCTCGCCCGTGACGTTCGGCGGCGGATGGGCGACGACGAAGGTCTCACGCGACGCATCTGGTTCGGCCGCGTAGAGACCCTCCTCTTCCCAGGTCCGCTGCCAACGCTCCTCGACGCCCTCGGGCCGGTACAGAGGTTCCACGTCCCGATTGTACGGGCGTAGAATTGCGCAGACTCGGTATGACTCAGGTCGTCGACGACGCGCTGTCAGCCGGCCGCGAGGCCGCCGCTCGCGGTGCCTGGGGCGAGGCGTACGACCTTCTACACCCGGTCGCGGACACGCTCTCGCCCGAGGATCTCGAAGCGCTCGCCGAGGCGGCGTACTGGCTCGGCAAGCTCGACGAGGCGATCGGTCTCCGAGAGCAGGCGCAGGCCGCCTGGGTCGAAGCCGGCGAGCCCCGCAAAGCCGCCATGGTCGCGTTGACCCTCTCGGGTGACTACTTCGGCAAGGGCGACCTCGCCGTCTCAGCCGGCTGGTATGGAAAAGCGGCACGCTTGCTCGAGAACCTCGACGAGTCCATCGAGCATGGCTACCTCGCCGTCTCGGGGGCCATGAATGCGCTCCTGACCGGGGACATCGAAAAGGCGATCGCCCACGCCGAGCACGGCCGCGCCCTGGCTAAGCGCTTCGAGAGCCGGGACGTCGAGGCGATGGCGCTCGTCGTCCAGGGCCGCGTGCTGGTGATGAAAGGCGATGCCACCGAGGGGCTCGCACTTCTCGACGAGGCGACGGCCGCAGCGATCAGCGGCGAATTACGCCCGTACTCGACCGGCTTCATCTACTGCGTCACGATCACGTCGTGCCACGGACTCGGCGACTATCGCCGCGCCCGCGAGTGGACGAAAGCAGCCAGCCGCTGGTGTGACCGCAGCGACATCAAGGGGTTCCCTGGAGCCTGCCGCATACACCAGGCGACGGTCAAGCGGCTGGCCGGCGAGTGGCCGGAGGCGGAGGAACAGGCGCAGCAAGCCTGTGAAGAGACACAGGGCTTCGATGCCTGGACGACGGCGGCCGGCTTCTACGAGATCGGCGAGATCCGCCGGCGGCGCGGCGAGTTCGCCGCCGCCGAGGAGTCCTACCGGCTGGCGAAGGAGTGGGGCGGCGACCCGCAGCCCGGGATCGCGTATCTCCGCCTCGCGCAGGGGAAGGTCGAGGCCGCCTCGTCCGCGATCAAGCGCTCCCTCGCATCGTTAGACGATCCGCTCGCCCGCATCCGACGCCTGCCCGCCCAGGTCGAGAGTGCGCTCGCGGCAGGTGACCTGAGGACCGCGCGTGACGCGGCGGCCGAGCTCGAGGAGCTAACCCAGGCTTTCCGGATTGGCGACGAGCCGACGCCCGCCTTCCAGGCGACGGTCTGCTTTGCCCGGGGGCAGATCCTCCTAGCGGAGGGAGACGCTCAGGGCGCCGCAGACGAGCTCGCCCGCTCGGTCTCGATCTGGCGCGAGGTCGGGATCCCGTACGAGACCGCGGTGGCGCAGATGCTCCTGGCCATCGCACTTCGAAAGCTCGGAGACGACGAAGGTGCCGACGAGGAGCTGACCGACGCGCGAGCCACCTTCGAGCGGCTCGGCGCGGTCCTCGCGGCCCAGCACGCCGCCGAGCTCCTCGGCGAGGTGTCGCTGACTCGCACGTTCATGTTCACGGACCTCGTCGACTCGACCAAGCTCGCCGAGGCGCTCGGAGAGACGAAGTGGGAAAAGCTCCTGACCTGGCACGACCGGACGCTCCGCGAGCTTCTGACCGCGCAGGGCGGCGACGTGATCAAGCAGACGGGCGACGGCTTCTTCGCCGCCTTCGAGAGCCCCGGGGCCGCAGTCGAGGCTGCCGTCGCCGTTCAGCGGGCGCTCGCGGCGCATGACGGGATCTCGCCCGACGTGCGGATCGGTCTTCACGCCGGCGAGGCGTTCTCGAAGGACGAGGTGGACTTCGGCGGCCAGGGCGTCCACGCCGCTGCCCGGATCGGGGCTCGGGGGGGAGGGAGGGGGAGGATGGGGGGGGGAGAGAAGAACGTTCACGGAGGACGGGGGAGCAGCACATCCAGGA
>JBPCPR010000241.1:0-3007 GCA_050998925.1 Gaiellaceae bacterium | reverse complement strand
CCGCAGACCTCCCCGAGGATGTCCGGCGCATGCTCGCCGTCCAGGCGTTCGGGATCACGGAGCCCACCGTCGGCTCCGACACGACCCAGATCCAGACGCGGGCCGAACGCGTCGACGGCGGCTATGTCATCCATGGGCAGAAGATCTGGACGTCGCGTGCGCTCCACTCGGATCTGATGCTGCTGCTCGCGCGGACGACGCCGCTCGAGGAGGTCGAGAAGCGCACCGGGGGCCTCTCGGTCTTCGTCGTCGACCTGAAGGCCGCGTGGACGAAGCTCGAGATCCGTCCGATCAAGACGATGATGAACCATGCGACGACCGAGGTCTTCTTCGACGGGGTCGAGATCCCGGCGGACGCGCTCGTCGGGGAGGAAGGGGAGGGGTTCGGCTACATCCTCGACGCGATGAACGCCGAGCGAATCCTCATCGCGGCGGAGTGCATCGGGGACGGTCACTGGTTCGTCGACAAGGCCGCGCGGTACGCGTCCGAGCGGGTCGCCTTCGGGCGCCCGATCGGCGCCAACCAGGGCGTGCAGTTCCCCATTGCGCGTGTACACGCTGCGATCGAGGCCGCCGATCTCGTCCGCTACAAGTCGGCGTGGCTCTTCGAGGAGGGTCGCCCCTGCGGCCCCGAGGCGAACATGGCCAAGCTGCTTGCCTCCGAGGCTTCCTGGCAGGCGGCCAACGCCTGCCTCGACACGCATGGCGGCTACGGCTTCGCCGCGGAATACGACGTCGAGCGAAAATTCCGGGAGACGCGCCTTTACTCGGTCGCGCCGATCTCGAACAACCTCGTGCTCGCCTACCTCGGTCGGCACGTCCTCGGCATGCCGCGCTCGTACTAGATGATTGATCGGCAATTACCGCGCGCCGGCTGACGGCCCAGATACGGCGCCAGGACGCGCCCTCGCTCTTGCCAAGGCAATCCAGCCTTGGCCGCGAGCGATGACGCACCCTGGCTTGATCTGGACCGTCCCCGACAGCACGCCAATTGCCGATCAACCATCTAGAGGGTTGAGCCGATGAACTCGAGCACGAGGCGGTTGAACTCCTCCGGCTGCTCGAGCTGGACGAAATGACCAGCGTTCTCGAGGACGACGACCTGCGTACCGGGCGGAAAGTACTGGCGGACGAGCTCGACGGAGTCGAGCCCGATGCAGCCGTCGCGGGCGCCGTGGAGATAGAGCAGCGGGACTTCGAGCCGGCGGAGTGATTGTTGCGCCGCCGCGGCCTCTGCGGGCGAGGCCACGCCGGTCGGCGCCTCGCGGTAATAGGTGATCGCGGCGCGTAGGTGGCCCGGCGGGCGGAGGGCTTCCTTCGCATGACGGATGTCTTCGGCGGCGGGATAGCCGGGTGACCAGGCGGCCCACAGCGAGTCGATCAGGCTCAGGTCGTCCTGGGAGGCGAGCTGCTCCGGAACGGCCGGGTCAGGGAGCTGGAAGAGGAACGAGTACCAGCTGCGCCTTAGCTGGTTGAGCGAGATCGCGTCGATCGAGTAGCCGCCGGCGGGCGGCACCGAGACCGCGACCGCGCAGCTCCAGCGGTCGGCGTCACGGTGGAGCGCGGCGTCAACGGCGGCGGCTCCCCAGTCGTGGCCTACGACGGCGCTGCGCTCGGCTCCCCGGAGCGTCTCCTCGAGCGCGAGCACATCGTTGGCCAGGTCGGCGATCCCGAAACCATGCGTAGGCAGCTCGGTCGGCGCGTACCCGCGCAAGAAGGGCGCGACCGCGTGGAACCCCTGGGCGCTGAGGGACGGGAGGAGATGCCGCCAGGTCCACGCCGAGTCGGGGAACCCGTGCAGGCAAAGCACGAGCGGATTCTCGGGGTCGCCGGTCTCGAGGGCGGCGAAGCGGAGCCCGCGAGCCTGCACCGAGATCTCCCGAATGGAAGTCACGTTGTCTTGGGTGGGGTCAGCCCGCCGATTGCCAGAATTCGACCAGCAGGCGATTGTAGTCCTCGGAAAACTCCTGGAAGGGCTGGTGGCCGGCCTCGGGGACGACGATCAGGCGCGCGTTCGGGATCCGCTCGGCCAGCTCCTTGGAGAACCGCGCCGGGAGGACGAGGTCGAGCTCGCCTACCGTGACCAGTGTCGGCGCCGCGACCCCGCCGACGCGCTCGGCAGAGTCGTGGCCGATCAGGGCCTCGGCGGAGCGGCAGAACGCGTCCACCGACTGCTGGTAGGGGCTCGCCTCCGCCGCCGCGAGCCACTCGTCCATCGTGCCCTCGTTCCAGATCCGGGGTGCGAAGCACCAGAGATTGACGGCTACGAGGAAGTCGCGGACCGAGTCGGCCTTCTGCGCCGACCACGTCCAGCTCCGGAAGATCTCGTGCAGGAAGCGGTCGCCCCGGCACCAGGTCCCGTTGAGGACGAGGCTGCGGATGCGCTCAGGGTGCGCGAGAGCGAGCTCCTGGGCGATCGCGCCGCCCATCGAGGAGCCGACGACATGGGCCCGGTCGAGGCCCAACTCGTCGATGAGGCCGGCGGTGTCGGCGGCGAAGTCGCCGATCGAGAAGGGCCCGTCCGGGGTCGAGGAGCGCCCGACACCGCGGTTGTCGAACGTCGTGACGCGGTAGCGGTTCCTGAGCCCCGCGACCTGGTCGACCCAGCACGCGCCCTCGTCCGCAAGGCCGGAGATGATGACGACGTCGTCGCCGTGGCCTTCCTGCTCGACCCACAGGTCGACGCCGTTTGCGTTGACGATCGCCACGGCCGCGGAGCCTAAACCGGGGGGCGCTGCTGCGCCCAGGGACGGGTCTGCTCCAGTGCCGCGCCGATCCGCAGCGCCTCGTCGTCGCGGTAGCGGCGCGCGACGATCTGGATGCCGATCGGTAGCCCGTCCTCGCTCCAGCCCGCCGGCACGCTGAGCGCGGGGCACTGGCTGACGAAGTTGAACTGCGAGGTCATGTCGAGCCCGTGGTAGAGGCCGTCCAGCCGCTCCTCGTACCAAACGAAGTCGTCCTCGTCGACGGGGCGGGCGACCTGCGACATCGTCGGGCAGAGCAAGGC
>JBPCPR010000233.1:0-3356 GCA_050998925.1 Gaiellaceae bacterium | reverse complement strand
CCGAGGAGCTATTCGATGGACGTGGATCTCGAAGGAAGAGATCTCGACGAGCTCGGCCAGTCCGACTCGCTCGACTCGGTCGATCTGCACGTCGCGGTGAGGCTCTCCGACTTCGGCAAGGACGTCTCCTACGAGCGGCCGGCCGAGCACGAACCTCTGGAGAAGCTCTTCGAGAGCTTCTCCAGCGGCCTGGGGTAGCCGCTCCCGGCGACGAAGCCGGCGTAGAGGAGCACCGCCGCGACCGCGATGAACGCGGCGCTCTGGGCATCCCCGAGTCCCGCGACCGCGTTCCCGTCGGCTGCGACAACGATTCCCGCCACGATGAGGCCGTTCCCGAGCGGCCGCCGCCTGATCGTCCAGAGGGCGACGGCTACCGCCGCCAGGGTCCCGAGCGAGTTGCCGAGCACCGCCAGTAACCGGGCGGGGAAGAAGTCCAGGTGCTCCTGCGCCTCCGGGATCGAGGTGCCGCCGACCTCCGCGGTCAGGGGTGCGGCGGCCGCGACGCCGACGGCAAGGCCCACGTAGACGGGGGCGAGCGGAGCCGCCCAGCGGCGGCCGACGAGGAGGAGCGAGCCGGCTCCGAGCAGCGCCGCGGTCAGGAGGCCGCCGAAGAGGTAGTAGACGCGGAAGGCGGCCTCGCCCCAGCCGCCCGCCGCGCCCGCCGCAAGCGCGCCCGACGCGATCGCATAGGCGACGAGCGAGGCGGCCCAGGCGGCCAGCTCGGGGCGGCGGCTGGCGCGGTAGCGGCGGCCTAGGTCGCCGCCGAGCCGCAGCGTGAGGAGAGCGGCGCCGAAGGCCAAGAGGGCTTCCACGTCGAGATCGTACGCATGGGCTAACCTCACGTCCCGGATGCCGCAGAAGCGCTACCTGATGACGCCCGGGCCAACTCCGGTGCCGCCGGCAGTGCTCGCGGCCATGTCCCTACCGATCGTCCATCACCGCACGCCGGGCTTCCGCGCCATGTTCGAGCAGCTCCTGGCGTCTCTCCAGCAGGTCTACCGGACCAGCGACGACATCCTCCTCTTCACGGCCTCGGGCACCGGTGGAATGGACTCCGCCGTCTCCAACACCTGCTCACCCGGAGACCGCGTCCTCGTCGTCTCGGCCGGGAACTTCGGGGAGCGCTGGCTGTCGCTCGCGGCGGCGTACGGCTGCGACGTGCAGGAGCTCCGCTATCCCTGGGGTGAGGTTCCGAGCCCCGACGACGTCGCCGCGAAGCTCGCGGAGATCGGCGGTGCCCACGCGGTCTTCCTGACGCACTCGGAGACGTCGACCGGCGTCGTCATCGACCTGCAGGAGACGGCGGCACGGATCCGGCCCTCCGAAGCGCTGATCGTGGTCGATGCGATCTCGAGCCTCGGCGCGATTCCCTGCGACACCGATGCGTGGGGCCTCGACGTCGTCGTCGCGGGGTCCCAGAAGGCACTCATGACTCCGCCCGGACTGGCGCTCATCTCCGTTTCTCCGGCCGCGCTCGAGGCAGCAGGGCGCGCGGCCTCGCCACGGTTCTACTTCGACTGGGCGACGACGCTCGAGTCGCAGCACGAGGACCCGCCGGTCAACCCGTTCACACCGGCGATTCCGGCCGTGCTCGGTCTCGACGTCGCAGTGTCGCTCCTGCTCGACGAGGGGCTCGAAGCGGTCTTCGAGCGCCACGTCCGGCTTGGCCGGGCCGCCCGGGCGGGCGTGAAGGCGCTCGGGCTCGTGCTCTTCTCCCCGGACGACGACACTTCGGCGGTCGTCACCGCTATCCGCATGCCGGCCGAGATCGACGCGGGTGACGTGATCGCCGATCTCTTCACGCGCTTCGGGATCACGATGGAGGGCGGCCGCCAGGAGTTGATCGGGAAGATCGTCCGGATCGCGCACGTTGGCTATTTCGATGTCTTCGACGTGACGACGCAGCTCGCGGCGCTCGAGCTGGTCCTCGCCGAGGCGGGAGCCGACGTCGAGCGGGGCGTGGCGGTGACGGCCGCGCTCGAGGCCTTCGAGGGCGTTCGAGTGTGAAGATCCTCGTCCGCGAGCGCATCGCCGACGCGGGCATCGACTTTCTCCGCCGGCGCTTCGAGGTCGACGTCGACTTCGACTCGCCGCTCGAGGAGAAGATCGCTGACTACGACGCGATCATCGTCCGAAGCGCCACGGACGTCTCCGCGGAACTGATCGACCGGGCCGAGCGGCTGAAGGTGATCGGCCGCGCGGGCGTCGGGGTGGACAACGTCGACGTGGAGGCGGCCTCCCGCCGCGGGATCGTCGTCGCGAACGCGCCCCAGTCGACGATCGTCTCGGCCGCGGAGCACGCGTTCGGGCTCCTGCTCGCGCTCTCCCGGAACATCCCGCAGGCGCACGCGGCGCTCAAGGAAGGCCGCTGGGAGCGGTCGCGCTTTGCGGGGCTCGAGCTGGCGGACAAGACCCTCGGGGTGGTCGGCTTCGGGCGGATCGGGCAACAGGTCGCGCGCCGGGCACGTGCGTTCGAGATGGACGTCCTGGCCCACGACCCCTACGTGGCTCCGGAGCGGTTTCGCGACTTCGGCGCGACGATGGTGGAGAGCCTCGAGGAGCTCCTGGCCGAATCGGACTTCGTGACGCTCCACCTGGCGCTGACGGACGAGACGCACGGCCTCATCGACCGGACCCGGCTCGACGGAGCCCGGGAAGGCATCCGGATCGTGAACGCCGCGCGCGGGGAACTGGTCGACGAGAGCGCCCTGGCGGAGGCGCTCCGGTCGGGGAAGGTCGCGGGCGCAGCGCTCGACGTCTTCTCGGAGGAGCCGTACACCGGGCCGCTGCTCGAGCTCGACAACGTGATCGTGACGCCTCACCTGGTCGCGTCGACTCAGGGGGCGCAGGACCGGGCGGGAATCATCGTCGCCGAGCAGGTCGCGGCTGCGCTCGACGGCCATCTGGTCACGAATGCCGTCAACATGCCTGCGGTCGCTGCCGAGGACCTGGAGCAGCTAGGGCCGTACCTCCCCCTCGCGGCGAAGCTCGGTGCGCTCTCGGTGGAGCTCGCGGACGGGAACCCGACGCGCCTCGACTTCCAGTACTTCGGTCAGCTCGCCGAGCGGGACACGCGGCTTCTCACAGTGGCGGCGCTGAACGGTATCTTCCAGGGTAGGGTCGACCAGCCGGTGAACTACGTGAACGCGCCGCTGGTCGCCCGAGAGCGGGGGGTGGAGGTGCGCGAGGAGTCCTCGGCCGCCTCGCAGGACTTCACGAGCCTGATCGCAGTCACCGCCTTCGCAGGCGGGAAGCGGCATGCTTTCGCGGGCACGGTTTCCGGTCGTGGACAGCGGCCCCGCCTGGTGGCTGCGCTCGGCTACGACCTCGAGGTCGAGCTCGACCGGCTCATGCTC
>JBPCPR010000207.1:0-6649 GCA_050998925.1 Gaiellaceae bacterium | reverse complement strand
ACGAGGAGGAGCGGCGTGTCTTCCGGGAGTACAACCGGCTGAACGCCGACGCCCTTCAGGGGAGCTACGACTACGTCATCGTCCACGATCCCCAGCCCGCGGCGATCCCGGAGTTCAAGCACGAGCTCGGGACGCACTGGATCTGGCGGTGCCACATCGATGCCTCGGAGCCGAACCTTGACGTGCTCGAGTTCCTGGCGCCGGCAATCTCCCGCTACGACGCGACCGTCTTCCACCGGAGCCAGTACGTGCCCGACCTGGGGCTCCCGCCGGCCTACATCTGGCCGCCTGCCATCGATCCGCTCGCGCCGAAGAACATGGCGCTCTCCGCGGAGGACGCTGCCTACATCGTCGACCAGTTCGGGATCGACGTCAGCCGGCGTCTCGTCACGCAGGTGTCCCGTTTCGACCCCTGGAAGGATCCGCTCGGGGTCATCGACGCCTGGCGGCTCCTCCGCGAGCACCATCCGGACGTCCAGCTCGCGCTCGTCGGCTCCATGGCCCATGACGACCCGGAGGGCTGGGAGTACTACAGCCAGACGGTGGCCGCTGCGGACGGCCATCCGGACATCTACATCCTCTCGAACCTGAACAACGTCGGCTCCGTCGAGGTGAACGCGTTTCAGGTGCATTCGGCCGCGCTCATCCAGAAGTCGGTGCGCGAGGGGTTCGGCTTGACGGTGACCGAGGGGCTCTGGAAGGGACGGCCGATGGTGGCCGGCCGGGCCGGCGGCATCGTCGACCAGATCCGGGACGGCGAGACCGGGTTCCTCGTGGACGACATCCCGGGCTGCGCTCTGGCGCTTCGGACGATCCTGGACGACCCCGACCAGGCCCGAGCGATGGCGCTCAAAGGCAAGGAGGACGTGCGCACGAAGTTTTTGACGCCACGGCTGCTTCGCGACTGGCTGGCGCTCTTCAACCGGCTCGCAGGCAACGAGACGGGCGAGGTCGAACTCGTCGTCGCCGGCCACGCCGGCTAGAGCCCGACGGTTCACTAGGGTTCCCGGGGTGCCCGCTCGCCGTGAGCTAATCCTCGTCTCGAACCGCGCGCCGGTCACGTTCTCGCGCGACCAGAAGGGTGCGCGGGTGGCGAGTCGGGGCGGAGGCGGTCTCGTGACGGCGCTCAGGAGCCTCGTCAGCCTCCACGACGTCACCTGGATCGCCAGCTCGATGAGCGTCGAGGACGCCGTCGTCGCAGACGAGGCGGGCAGCCAGGCGCTCGAGGAGACGGCGCGGGACGGATCTCCGTATCGCCTCCGCCTGATCACCCACGATCCGGCGGCGTACGACTGGTACTACAACGTCGTGTCCAACCCGGTTCTCTGGTTCGCGCAGCACTATCTCTGGGGCCTAGCGGAGGCGCCCGACATCGACCACGGCCTTCACCATGCGTGGAACGAGGGCTACGTGACCGTGAACAGGGCGTTCGCAGACGCGGTCCTGGACGAGCTCGAGCGCCGGCCCACCGCGTCCGTCTTCTTCCACGACTACCATCTCTACCTGGCCCCCTCGTTCGTCCGCGAGGCGCGCCCGGACGCGACGCTCGCGCATTTCGTGCACATTCCGTGGCCGCAGCCCGACTACTGGCGCGTCCTGCCGGACTCGATTCGACGGGCCCTGCACGAGGGGGTGATGGCGAACGACGTCGTCAGCTTCCATACGCTCCGTTGGCGACGCAACTTCCTTCGCTGCTGCGAGGAGATCCTAGGAGCGGAGGTGGATCTCGACGGCGGCGAGGCGCGCCTGCGCGGGCGGGCCACCCGCGCGCGTTTCGCGCCTATCTCGGTCGACGTTCGGGAGTTCGAGGAGTTGGGTGGGAGCGAGGATGTGCTCGCAGCCGAGGCGGAGATCATCGCCGAGCGTCCGGAGTTCCTGATCGTGCGCGTCGACCGGACCGATCCGTCGAAGAACGTCGTCCGGGGTTTCCGGGCCTTTGCTTTGTACCTGGACGCCCATCCCGAGATGCACGGGCGTGTCGGCATGCTGGCCCTCCTCGACCCGTCGCGTCAGGACATCCCCGAGTATGCGGAGTACCTCGGCGCGATTCAGCGTGCGGCCAGGGCGGTGAACGACCGCTTCCAACGGCCGGGGTGGAAGCCACTCGACCTCCAGATCCAGGACAACTTTCCCCAGGCCGTCGCCGCCTACAAGCAGTTCGACGTCCTGCTCGTGAACGCGATCTTCGACGGCATGAACCTCGTCGCGAAGGAGGCACCCCTCATCAACGTGAGGGACGGAGTCGTGATCCTGTCGGAAAACGCCGGCGCGCACGAGGAGCTGGCCGATTGGGCAGTCTCCATCAATCCCTTCGACGTGGCCGGCCAGGCGGAGGCGATCCACATTGCGATCACGATGCCGCAGGCCGAGCGGGCCGCAAGGCTCAAGGCGATCCGCGAGTGGGTGGGCGACCACGACATCAGTCGGTGGACCGAGACGCAGCTCGCCGACCTGGACGAGGCTGCGGCAACGGCGCGAGTACACTGATTCCGGTGTCTCGTCCCGACGGCGCGAAGCTCAGCCACGTGGACGAGGAGGGGGCGGTCAAGATGGTCGACGTGGGGGCAAAGCCGCTCGAACGGCGTCGGGCGACGGCTCGCGGCTTCGTCCGGATGCAAGCGGACACGGCGGCGGCGCTCCACTCGCTTCCGAAGGGCGACGCTCTGGCGACTGCGCAAATCGCCGGGATCATGGCTGCGAAGCGAACCGCGGAGCTGATCCCGCTCTGCCATCCGCTCCCACTCGCGCACGTCGAGGTTCGCCTGGTCGTCGAGAACGAAGGGGTGTCGATCGAGGCGACGACCGAGACGACTGCGCAGACCGGAGTCGAGATGGAGGCGCTCACCGCGGTCTCGGTCGCCGCCCTCACCTTCTACGACATGGCGAAGGCGCTCGACAAGGAGATGGTCGTCGAGGAGGTTCGTCTGCTCGAGAAGGTCAAGGGCTCTGCGTGAGAGCGGCGGTGCTCACGGTCTCCGACGGCGTCTCTGCCGGCGAGCGCGAGGACCTGAGCGGGGACGAGCTCGACTCGCTGCTCCGGGCGGAGGGGCACGAGGTGGTGCGCCGTGTCGTTCCGGACGAGCATGAGGCGATCGCGTCGGCGCTCCGTGAGCTTTCCCGGATCACAGCCCTCGTCCTTACGACCGGCGGCACCGGGGTCGCCCCGAGGGACGTGACTCCGGAAGCGACGGCGAGCGTGCTCGAGCGGCCTGCGCCCGGCATCGCGGAGGCCATCCGCGCGGACGCGATTCGCCGCACACCGCACGGCCTCCTCTCACGGGGCACGGCTGGAACCCATGCGCAAACCCTGATCGTGAACCTTCCCGGCTCCCCGGGCGGCTGTCGGGACGGGTTCGCCGTCCTGCGCCCAGCTCTCGGCCACGCCTTGGCTCTGTTGGCCGACGAGGCAACGCAACACAGTCAGACATGAAAGCGTGATCGCCGCTCGCGGCCTCGAGCGCCGCTTTGGCTCCAAGCGGATTCTTCGCGGGCTCGACCTCGATGTCGGAGACCTTGACTTCCTCGTCGTCACGGGGCCGAACGGCTCCGGGAAGTCGACGCTCCTCGGGCTCTGTGCGGGGCTCCTCGCGCCCACGGGCGGGACGATCGACGTCGCCGCCGACCGGGGTGAGATCGGGTACCTGGCCCACGAGCCGCTCGTCTACCGGGAGCTGACCGCGCTCGAGAACCTCGATCTCTACGGCCGCCTCTACCGCGTGCCGGAGCGGCGGGAGCGGATCGGCATGCTCCTGGAGCGGTTCCTGCTCTGGGAGGCGCGGCACGAGCGCGTCTCGGCCTTCTCGCGCGGCATGGTGCAGCGCCTCGCGCTCTGCCGGGCTCTTCTTCACGAGCCGCGCCTCCTGCTCCTCGACGAGCCGTTCACCGGCCTCGACCCAGCGGGTGCGACGCTTCTCGACGCAGAGCTCGAGGCGCTTCGGGGCGCACGTACGATCGTCGTCTCGACGCACGAGCCGGACCGGCTCCGGGAGCTCGCGACGGCCCGTCTCGACCTGGCGCGGGCGGCGTGACCTACTTCGGCGACGTCGCAGCGCTCGCCCGCAAGGATCTCCTGCTCGAGCTGCGCTCCCGGGACACCCTGCCGGCCATGCTCCTCTTCGTCGTTTCGACGCTCGTCGTCTTTCACTTCGCGCTTCCCGCCGACTCGTCGGACGTCGCCGCCGGCGGCCTGCTCTGGGTCGCGATCGTCTTCACTGCGCTCCTGGGCCTGACCCGCGCCTTCGCGGCCGAGCGGGAGCAACGGCTCCTCGACGGCCTCGTCCTTGCCCCGTGCGACCGGAGCGCGATCTGGCTCGCGAAGGGAGCGAGCGTGATGGCGTTCCTGCTCCTGGCCGAAGCGGTGGCGCTGCCGGCCTTCGCGCTCTTCTTCGCCCCGGTGGACGTGACGCTGGTCGCGGCCGTGCTTCTGGCCGACATCGGGATCGCCGCCGTCGGAACCCTCTTGGCGGCCATGGCTGCGGCGAGTCGGGCGCGCGAGCTCCTGCTCCCGCTGCTCTTCCTCCCGCTTGCGATTCCCGTGATCGTGGGAGGGGTCGGGGCGACGGTCGCGGACGAGCCGGCGCGCTACCTCGGCTTCCTCGCCCTCTACGACCTGCTTTTTGCGATCCTGTCCTGGGCCAGCTTTGAGTATGTCGTTACGGAATAACCGCGGCGTCGCGCTCGCTTCGACGGCCGCGCTCCTCCTGCTCGCCGGGATCTCGCTGGCGTTCTTCTGGGTTCCCGACGACGTCGACCAGGGTTTCAGCCAGCGGATCTTCTACATCCACGTGCCGGTCGCGCTGACTGCGTACGCGTGCTTCGGGTGGGGGGCCTGGAAGGCGCTGCGACTCCTCTGGACGGGCGAGGTGAGGTACGACCTCGAGAGCTACACGGCCGTGCACATGGGTGTCATCTTCGGGATCCTCACGCTCGTGACCGGCTCGATCTGGGCCCGGATCTCCTGGGGCGTCTGGTGGAGCTGGGGCGAGCGCCAGCTCGTCCTCTTTCTGGTCCTCTTCCTTTTCTACTCCGCCTACTTCATGCTTCGCTACTCGACGGAGCCCGGGCCGCGGCGCGAGCGCATGTCAGCCGTCTACGCGCTTTTCGGCGTCGTCCTGATCCCCGTCAGCTTCCTGGCCATCCGCCTCGCCGAGGGCTTCATCCATCCGACTGTGTTCACGCGTGACGGTCCTCAGATGGCCGGCTCGATGTTCTTTGTCTTCTGCGTCTGCTTCGCGGGTACGCTCGCGCTGGCCGGAGCCCTCTACGCGAACGAGCTGCTCGGCAAGCGCGTGGACGCGAGTTTGCGGGAGCTCGAGGAGGCGCGCGCGTGACCACGGCCGAGAAGTACGTGACCGCCGCCTATCTGGTCGTCCTCGCCGTTGTCCTGCTCTACGTCGTCATCTACGCCTTCAAGCTGGCGCGCCTCGAGCGAGAGGTCTTGCGGCTCGCCCGGTTGGCCGCCGAGCGCCGCGAAGCCGGCGAAGCGCCCCAGGTCGAGCCGGCCGAGCCCGTCCGGACGAGCATCTAATGGGCGAAGCGGCAGTCCTGCTTCTCTGGCCTGCGCTCCTGGGCTACGGGGAGGCCGCGGTCGCGTATGCGGGCGAAGCGGTTCGCCCGGGCCGGCTCGGCCGGTACGCCATCTGGGGCGTCAGGCTCGGCTGGCTCGCGCAGACCGGTCTACTCGGGTTACAGGCGGCGCGGGCCGAAGGATGGCCCTGGGGCACCTGGGCGGGCTCCCTGAACCTCTTCGTCTGGATGTGCGTCGGCACTTATCTGATCTGGGGCTGCCGTCCGAGCTTCAGGCTGCTCGGCTCCGTCGTGATGCCGCTCGCGCTAGGCCTCTTCGTGCTGGCGTGGGCTGCGGGCGGCGTCGGCGTCCCTCACCGCACCGGCTTCGGCGACGTCTTCCTGGCGTTCCACGTCGGACTCGTCCTCGCCGCATTCGCAGGCTTCACGCTCGCGGCCGGCCTGGCGGCGCTCTACCTTTGGCAGGAGCGCAGGCTCAAACGGCACGAGCCCGGCGTCCTTCGCCAGCGCGCGCCGTCGCTCGCAGCGCTCGACCGGCTGACGGGACGGACGATCCTCGTCGCGGTGCCCGCGCTCACGGCCGGCCTTGCGATCGGGTTCGTTCGGGCCGAGTCGGAAGGCGCGGCCTTCGACGCGACCATGGCGGTCGCACTCGGGACTTGGGCGCTCTACGCAGGCTTCGTCGCCCTTCGGTATGGCGTGGGTTGGCGCGGGCGCCGGACGGCCCAGCTCGCGCTCACCGGCTTCACCCTCGTGCTCATCCTGCATCTCGTGATCACTCCGCTAGGGCACTTCTGACATGCACGTCGTCCTCGTCGGAACGTCACACCGCCACGCTCCCGTGGAGCTCCGGGAGCGCGTCGCGTTCGGCTCTGGCCGGGCCGGTGAGATCGCGGCCATGCTCGCTGACGCCGACAGCGAAGCGGTGGCGCTCTCCACCTGTAACCGGACCGAGCTCTACCTGGCCTGCGAGGATCCGGCGGGAGCGCTCGAGCGCGGTGCCGGCGCACTCGCGACGCTCGCCGGGCTTCCGGCCGGCGAGCTGGAGGATTCGCTCTACACGCTGCTCGACGAGGCCGCCGTTCTCCCCCTCTTCCGTGTCGCGGCCGGGCTTGACTCGATG
>JBPCPR010000197.1:0-7406 GCA_050998925.1 Gaiellaceae bacterium | reverse complement strand
AGGGGATGTCTGCGATGTACCACGGCGAGGTGGCCAGGGCGATCGCCGGTGTGAGCTGGCTCGAGGAGGAGGATCTCGCCGGCTACCAGGCTCGCTGGGTCGAGCCCATGCGAATCCGCTACCGCGACGTGACCGTGCTGGAGCTCCCGCCGCCGACCCAGGGCGTCGCAGCCCTCGAGGCGCTCGGACTGCTCGACCTCGGTCAGGCGACCCTGGCGGATCAGATCGAGTGCGTCCGCCTGGCCCTCGCCGACGCTCTGGCGCGCGTCAGGGACGGTGCCGACGTGGCCGGACTGCTCGAGCCCACGTCGCTCGCGCGACGCCGGCAGGAGTCGGTCTCCTCGGTGGCCGAGCCTCTCGGGGGCACGGTCTACCTTTGCGTCGTGGATGGAGACGGCATGGCCGTCTCCTTCATCCAGAGTCTCTACGACCACTTTGGATCACGCGTGGTCGCGCCAGGTACCGGGATCGTCCTCCAGAACCGCGGCGCCTGCTTCGACGTGTCCGGGCGGGTCGAGCCCGGGCGGCGGCCCTTCCACACGATCATCCCGGGTTTGCTCCTCCAGGACGGCAACCTGCTCGGGCCCTTCGGCGTCATGGGCGCCTTCATGCAGGCCCAGGGCCACGTCCAGCTCGTCTCGGCCCTCGTCGACGAGGGCCTCGATCCCCAGGCCGCGATCGACCGTCCCCGCTTCAGGGTCCGCGACGACGAGGTGCACCTGGAGGAAGGCCTCTGGGAGCGCGCCGAGGAGCTCGAGGGTCTCGGGTTCAAGGTCGTGAAGAGTCGGGAGCCGGATTTCGGGGGCGCGCAGGCGATCGTCCTCCAGGGCGAGGCACTGCTCGGCGGCTCGGATCCCCGGAAGGACGGCTATGCGGCCGGGCTCTAAGAGGACTGCTAGCGCTCGACGAGGATGGCGCCGTCTCGATCGACCGCTTGCTCGTAGCCGCCCTGGGCGGCCGGAATGCCGAAGAGAGCCGCTATCTGGACGATCAGCTCCCTCGCCGGCGGGAGCTCGCCCGGGTCGCCTGCGGTTCGCGCCGCGCCGCGGATCGCCTCGGCGTCGGCGCCGGTCATCCGGGCCATGAGGCGCGGGTTCGCTCCCAGCGAGATCACCTCGCCGGGCGGAAGCGGCCCGTGGAACTCCGGGACCGAGAGGTACTCGTCGACGACCCGGCCTCGCTCGAAGGCGATGTAGCGGACGACCCGACCCTCCTCCGCCCCGAGAGCCAGGACGAAGGCGCCCATCCGGTCCGAGAGCTCCCGCCCCAGGCGCCGCAGCATCTCCGGCTCGCGGTCGGTGAGCTCGTCGAAGACGCCGACCCAGCCGTCCCGCGGCGGTAGGACGACGCTTCCCTTCGAGCCGCCGGGAAGCCTCGGTACGAACTGGCGAACGGCCCGCTCGACGGCGTCGACGTCGTCGGTCTGCACGTGGATCGACCCGAACGACGGCTCCGTCGCGGGGCCGAGCCGGGACCCGAGCGCGTCGACCGAGGCGGTCAGGATGCGCGCCACTTCGGTGAACCCGGCGCGGATCCAGGCGTCGCCCGCCTCGTGGGTCGTCTCGACCTGGATCTCGCTCTCGCCTCGCTCGCGGGCTGCACGCACGAGCTCGCCGAGCAGCTCCTCCGTCGGGAGGTCTTCCTGCCTGGCCTCGTACGTCACTCCAGCACCCGCATGCCGGTCAGAAGGTAGTGGGCGGTCAGGTTCCCGTGCGGAGTGAAGCGCTCTCCGAGTGCGCGCGTCTCCTCGACGGAGGGGTCGCGGCCGTCGCGGTAGAAGCGGCCGACCGCCTTCCGCAGCCCCAGGTCGCCCGCCGGCCAGGCATCCGGGCGGCCGAGGTGGCGAGCGAGAAACCACTCAGCCGTCCAGTCCCCGATCCCTGGCAGCGCCGTCAGGCGCTCTTTCACCTCGTCGTCCGGAAGCCCCGCGAGCCCTTCGAGGTCGAGGTCGCTCCGCGCAAGCCCGACGGCATACTCGGCCTTGCGGTTCGAGAAGCCGAGCGCGACGAGCTCGCTCGGTTCCGCCGCGGCAATGCGCTCGCGCGCAGGAAACGCCCAGGCGTGCTCGTGCCGAACGCCGTAGCGCTCCACCAGTCGCGTGCGGATGGCGAGCGCCGCCATGAGCGAGACCTGCTGCGCCGTGATCGAGCTGACGAGGGACTCGAAGGGATCGCCGAGGATGGGTGGCCGAAACCCGGCGAGTACCTCGACAACCCGCGCCAGAACGGCGTCGCCAGCCGCGAAGCCGTAGAACGCCTCCAGGTCGAAGGACACACCCAGGAACCGCTCGACCTCCGGAACGACTGCAGCGTCGCCGGGTGTGACCTGGACACCTCCGGGCGCGGCCCCGATCCGCACCTCCCGGCCTGCGAGCACGCGATGCATGCCTTTCTCGCGCCAGAGCGCAGCCGGATCGGGGCCGAAGCGCCGGTAGCGCTCCGTCGAGAGCTCGAAGCTGTACGGCTTCGGAAGCTCGAGCAGCACGGACTACGCGTTCTCGAGCCAGCGGAGCACGCGCTCCACGTCCTGCGGGCCGCTGCGATGGTTCAGGACGCACATCCGAAGCGCGTAGCGGCCGTCCACCCTGGTCGAGGAGACCATGCCCTCGCCGCTCTCCGCCAGGCGATGGGCCAGCTCAACGTTCGCCTCCTCGAGGCCCGCCTCGTCGAGACCTTCGAAGCGGCGTCGGAAGCACACGATTCCAAGCGTGGCGGGCGAGACCAGCTCCAGCGCGGACGACTCCTCCACGAGCGCCTGTGCGTGCAGGGCCACGTCGAGCGAGCGGTCGATCGCGGCGCGAAAGGCATCGACGCCGAAGTACTTGAGCGAGAGCCAGATCTTCAGAGCCCGGGCGGAGCGGCTGAGCTGGATCCCGCGGTCGGCGAAGTTGACGTCACGGCCCTCGACGGCGGTGTCCTGCAGATAGTCGGGCATGATCTGGAACGCGTCGCCGAGGCGGGTGCCCTCCCGAACGAGGAGGCAGCCGGCCTCGTACGGCTGGTAGAGCCACTTGTGCGGGTCGAGCGTGATCGAGTCGGCCGCCTCGATCCCCCGGAGCCATTCCCGGCCGCGCTCGGTGAGCACCGCGAAGCCACCGTAGGCGGCGTCGACGTGGAGCCAGACGCGGCCTTCGGCGCAGACGGCGGCGATCTCCGCCAGTGGATCGACGGCACCCGTGTTGGTCGCGCCGGCGTTCGCGACGACGAGGAAGGGGCTGCGCCCAGCGACACGGTCGGCCTCCATGGCCGCCGCGAGGGCGTCCGCTCGCATCCGCGCCACCTCGTCGACGGGCACGGCCCGCACCTGATCGTCGCCGAACCCGATCACCCGGATCGCCCTGGTCACGGACGAATGTCCCTGGCTCGAGACGTAGATCACGGCCTCGCTCGACCTCGCCCCCCGGGTGGTGTCCCGCGCACACGCGAGCGCGGTCAGGTTCGCCTGCGAGCCGCCCGGGAGCAGGATGCCCGACGTCTGCGGCGGCCAGCCCAGCCACTGCCGGAACCAGTCGATGACCACGAGCTCGGCGGTGCTCGCGCCCGCCGACTGGAGCCAGGTGCCCGCGAAGATGTTCGAGCCGGCAGCGAGGAAGTCCCCCAGGATGCTCGGCCAGGTGGGGCAGCTCGGCACGAAGGCGAAGAAGCGCGGGTGGTCGTGGTGGCCCGCGAACGGGAGCACGTCCTCGGCCAAGCGCCGGAGCAGGCGCTCCTCGTCCTCGGGCCCGTCGGGTGGAGGCTCTCGCAACCGCTCTTCCATCTCCGCCCGGGTGGCACCATGCCAGGCGGGGCCGTCGCCGAGCGCGGCGAGCCGATCGACGAGCAGGTCGACAGCCTGGTACCCGAGCCGCCGCATGGCCTCGGGCTCGAGCTCCAGCGGGTCGCGCGCATCCGGTGTCATGTCCGCGTGAGGCGTTCGGCGATCTGGAAGAAGTCGTCGAAGGGCTCGAACGGGACGCCGCGCTCGGTCAGATACGCGGCGAGCCCGCGCCGCGCGAAGACCAGGTCGGCGTCCTCGGCCGCACAGCGGTCGGAGTAGCCGTCGCCGACGTAGACGATCTCTCCGCCCCGAACCACCGAGCGCACCGTCGTCCGCTTGCACGGCTCGCCACAGCTCTCGCAGGTGGATTCGTCGAAGAAGGTGATGCGCCAGCCCTCCGGATCCGGGTCGACCTCGTTCGACACCAGCTCGAGGCCTTCGATCCCGGCGCGCTCGAGCACCGGCTCGATCAGCTGGCGGAAGCCGGACGAGACGACCACGAGCCGCCACCCGCGCTCCCGGGCGAGCTCGACCAGCTCACGAAAGCCCGGGCGGATGCTCGCGTTCGCGTGCACCCACTCGACCACCTCCCCGAGGGGGGCTCGCACGGGCTCGAACTCGCGGCGAAGCACCTCGTGGAGCGTGATCCCGTTCCGGTCGAGCGCTTCGTCGACCTCGCGGTAGACCTCGTCGTCGCCGAACGTCCGGGCAATCTCGTCGAGGACGTCCTGCTCCGTGATGGTGCCGTCGAAGTCGACGACGAGAGTGCGCTGGCTCAAGGCGCACGCACGCTAGTCGATGTTCGCGGCCGGGGGCCGCGTCAGCCGCGCAAGCACGATGCCGGCCCCGATCACGAGTCCGCCCGCCACCTGGAGGGGTCCGAACGCCTCCTCGAGGATGAGGAGCGCGAAGACGGCGCCGAGGAACGGCTGCAGGTTCGCGTAGAGCGAGGCTCTCGTCGCTCCGACGCGATTGATCGCCGTGAACCACATGACGTTCGTGAGGACGAGCGAGAAGACGAGGCCGTACAGGAGCCCGCCCCAGGCAAGCGCGTTGGGCTCCCCCCAGTCCTGCTCGGCGAGCTGCCTGGCGGCCGACACGAAGAGCGGCAGGCAGCCGGCGAGGAGAACGATCGCGCTGATCCGGTAAGGCGAGTAGCGGCGCATGAGCGGGGCGATCGCGACCGAGTACGCAGCCCACGTGGCGGCGCCGGCGAGCCCGAGCAGGATGCCTCCGAGCTCCCCCGAGATCCCCCCTCCACTCCCGGCCGCGACGAGCCCGACGCCCCCGAAGGAAACGAGCGCGGCGACGTAGTGGCGCACGAGCAGCCGCTCGTGGCCAACGAGGTGGGAGAAGATCGCCACGAAGATCGGAAGCGTTCCGAACATGAGCGCCACGGTCGCGGCGGTCGTCAGGCGGATCGCGTACGTGAAGCTGACCTGGTTCAGCCAGATGCCGAGCACCGCCGCACCGAGCGCGAGCGCCACGTCGCCGCGCCGGATCCGAAGCGAGCGCTCGTGCGCGAACGTCACGGCGGAGAAGAGCAAGGCCCCGAGGCCGAAGCGAAAGGCCGAGTAGGCGAGGGGCGCGAACCCGTGGGTCAGGGCGTACTTCGCCGCCGTGAAGTTGAAGCTCCAGAAAAGGACGGTGACGAGGAGAAGAACGTCCGCAGGAACCCGGTGCCGCATGGCGGCCGAGCATAGGCGCTAAGCTCGCGCCCGTGATGGAGCCGACCATCGACGACATCGACGCTCTCGTCGGCCCGGCGACCCCGCACTTCGCCTACCAGATCCGCGCCCGCGTTGAGGCACTCGTCAAGGACCTCCCCCGAGGCCATCCGGTGCGGCGCCACGGCGAGGAGAAACTGGAGCTGCTCGACCGGCTGGGACATGCCTCGTCGAAGGCGGAGGAAGGTCCGCTCGAGCGGCCCGACCGGCTGGGGTGGAAGACCTTGCCGAGCCATCGGGCAGTCACGCGCGACCGGTGACGTTCGCGGGCAAGTCGGTCCTCGTCACCGGGGGCTCGCGCGGAATCGGCAAGGCGATCGCGCTCCGCTTCGCCGAGCTCGGCGCCTCGCGTGTCGCGATCAGCTACCTGCGAAACGACAAGGCGGCCGAGGAGAAAGCCGAGGAGGTGCGCGCGCTCGGCGCCGAGCCCGTCCTTCTCCGCGGCAACCTCGGCGATCCGGAGAAGGCGATCCGGCTCGCCGAGGAGGCCGGGCCGCTCGACGTGCTCGTCTCCAACGCCGCCTCCGGCGTGATTCGCCCGGCGCTCGAGCTCGACGAGAAGCACTGGGACTGGACGCTGAACGCGAACGCGCGCGCCCTCCTCACGCTCGCCCGAACCGCCGCCCCGTCGATGGCCCCCGGCAGCTCGATCATCGCCATCTCGAGCCTGGGGTCGACCCGCGTGCTCGAGGACTACATCCTCGTCGGGACGTCGAAGGCGGCCATCGAGGCGCTCGTCCGGTACCTCGCCGTCGAGCTCGCCCCGCGAGACATCCGGGTCAACGCCGTCTCCGCGGGGCTCGTCGAAACGGGCGCCCTCGAACACTTCCCGAAGCGGGACACGATGCTCTCCTACTATCGCGAGCGAACACCCGCCGGACGTCTCGTCGAGCCGCGGGACGTCGCGGACGCGGTCTGCTTCCTCGCCTCGCCGGAGGCCGCCATGGTGCGCGGCCAGACGCTCATCGTCGACGGCGGCTACTCCGTCGTCGCCTAGATCGACGGGCTGTTGGCCGAACCAGCTCCCGGCCTATATACTTTCGTTACGTAACGAATGAATGACCGGACCGTCTATCCACTCGGGAAGCGGCGCACCCTGATCGTGTTCGCCGGGCTCATGCTCGGCATGCTCGTGGCCGCGCTCAACCAGACCATCGTCTCGACGGCTCTCCCGACGATCGTCGGCGAGCTGGGCGGGCTCCAGCATTACTCGTGGGTCTTCTCCGCCTACATGCTCGGCATGACGGTCACGGTGCCGCTCTACGGGCGGCTCTCCGACTTCTACGGCCGCAGGCCGTTCTTCGCGCTCGGGATCGTCCTCTTCTCGGCCGGATCGATCGTCGCCGGCCTCGCGCCCTCGATGGAGGTGCTGATCGCCGGCCGGGCGATTCAGGGACTCGGCGCCGGCGGGCTGATCCCGCTCGGCATCGCCGTGATCGGCGACATCATCCCGCCCCGGAAGCGCGGCAAGTGGCAGGGCCTGACCGGTGTCGTCTTCGGCCTGTCCTCCGTGGTCGGCCCCGCGACCGGCGGGTGGATCGCCGACAACACGTCCTGGCGCTGGGCCTTCTTCGTGAGCCTTCCGCTCGCCGCCGTCGCGCTGGTCGTGGTCTGGGTCGGCTTCGACGCGAGGCAGGTGAAGGAGCGCCACCGGATCGACTACCTCGGCGCCACCCTGCTCACGGCCGCGATCTCGACGGGCCTGCTCGGATCGGTCTGGGGCGGCATCGACCACCCCTGGAGCTCACCGGTGATCGTGAGCCTCTTCGCCGCCGCCGCGTTCTTCACGGTCGCGTTCGTGCTGCAGGAGCGGCGCGCGGCCGAGCCGATCCTCCCCCTCGACCTCTTCCGGAATCGCACCTTCGCCGTCGCACAGGTCGCGCTCTTCGGGATCGGCGCGGCGATCTTCGGCACGATCATGTT
>JBPCPR010000128.1:0-5172 GCA_050998925.1 Gaiellaceae bacterium | reverse complement strand
GGACGGGACACCGCTTCAGGGAGTGGTTGCCCTCGGCCCGGCGATCCCGGTCTCGCGGCGGAGCCGTCTCGGCGTTCCGGTCGGAGTCCGTGCGAACCTGGCGCTCGCGCTCTCGGCCGACCGCTTCGACGTCGTCCATTCGCACGAGCCGGGTCTCCCGAGTCTCTCGTATCTGGCTCTGCGGCAGGCCAGGAGCTTCACGGTGGCGACGTTCCACTCACCTGAGCGCCTTGCCTATCCGCCCGGGCGCGCACAGCGGGAGAAGCTGCTTGCTCGCATCGACGCCCTGACCGCGGTCGGAGCTGCCACAGCGGAGGCCGCGCGCGAGCGCTTCCCCGGCGACTACACGATCCTCCCGCAGGGAGTCGACCTGGAGCAGTTTCGCCCCGCGACGCCCGAGCGGCGCCTCGTGCTCGAGTGGCGTGCCGACGAGTCCCAGCGGTTCCGGGCCGCCGCACGCGCGCTCGCGGACCTCCCGGGCTGGGAGCTCGTCGTCCTCCGGACGCGAACGCTCAGCGGACGCCCCTACGTGCCGCGGGCGCTGCGGGGAAGGGTCCTCGTGCGAAGCGCGCTCGACGAAGCGACGCGCGCCCGGGAGCTGGCGGGGGCTGCGGCCCTGGTCACCGCCCTGCGTGGCTCGGGCCGGCTCCGGCTCGAGGCCGCGAGCTCGGGGGTGCCGATCGTCGACCCGGCGGGGTCGGCCGAGCAGCCCGAGCTGGTGACGGCCGCTCTCGCCCGCCTCGGCGAGGACTCGGCCTGGCGCGAGAAGCTGGCGCAGGCGACGCGACTCGCAGCGGAGCCCGAGGGGTTCGCCGCGCTGGCCGACCTGCTCGAGGAGATCTACGGGAGCGTCGTTCGCCGCAAGCGACACTCCCGCCGCCCCGCCGACCCCCTGGCGGACCGCCCGCTCCTCCTGGCCGACCTCCACCTCCACACGGAGCACTCTCACGACTGCTCCATGCCCGTGACCGAGGTGCTCGACCGCGCCGAGGAGCAGGGGCTGGGTGCGATCGCGGTCACCGACCACAACGTCTTCGCGGGCGCGCAGGAGGCCGTGGAGCTCGCCCGCGGGCGAGCGCTGACCGTCATCCCGGGCGAAGAGGTGAAGACCGAGCGCGGCGAGGTGATCGGCCTCTTCCTCGGCGAGGAGATCCCGCGCGGGATGACCATGGCCGAGACGCTCGTCGCGATCCGGGACCAGGGCGGGCTCGTCTACCTCCCGCACCCCTTCGACCGCATGCACACGATCCCGGATCCACGGACGCTCCACCGCCATCTCCCCGAGATCGACGTTTTCGAGGTGTTCAACGCCCGCCTGCTCCGGGAGACGTTCAACGACGAGGCGCTCCGCTTCGCCCGCAAGTACAACCTCCTGATGGGCGCAGGCTCCGACGCCCACGTGATCCAGGGGATCGGAACCGGGCTCGTCCGGATGCGGGCCTTCGAGACACCCGAGGAGTTCCTGCTCTCGCTCCGCTCCGCGGAGATCGTCCGGCGGCCGAAGTCGCTCGGCTATCTCCAGAGCCTCAAGTGGGTCGCGCAAGCCCGCGAGAAGCGGGGCCGCGCCCCGGTCCGGTAGGAAGAGCCGGGGGCGACCCGAACTAGACGCCTAGCCTCCGTGCCTGTGCCCACTGACGAACTTTCCGAGCGCTACCTGAAGAAGGCGATCGCCGAGATGAACGAGCTCGGCCACGAGATCGCCCAGGCCGCCGGCACGGACCGGGCGCCTGTCCTCGGGTCGGGGCATCCGCTCGGCGACGTCTTCCTCCTGAAGCACACGCCGCGCGAGTCGGAGATCCACGAGGGGGTCGCTTTCTTCGGGCGGGCCGGGCAGGCGGTTCTCAAGTCGATCCAGCGCCTCGGCGTCGAGCCGACGGCCATCTACGGGACGAACTGCCTCAAATACGACGGCGAGGACGAGGAGGAGGCCCACCGCTGGCTCGCACGGGAGCTGCACGTCGTGCAGCCGAAGATCGTCGTGGCCATGGGGGAAGATGCCCTCGCGTGCCTGAACGCGATCAGCTTTCCCCTGTCGACCCCGATCGACCCCGCGACGGGCGCGATCGCGTCGTTCACGCCGACGATCGACGCGCTGGTGACGCCCGACGTCGACGCCTCGCTCGACGAGCAGCCGGCCAAGCGGGCGTTCTGGGAGGCCTTCAAGGCACTCGGCCCCTGGTGGTCCGAACTGCCTCCCTACTAGCGCTCGCCCTCGCGCTCGCCGCCTACGACGCGTGGGCGGAGCACCTCCCCGGCGTCTCCACCTCGTGGGACGTCGTCTTCGTCGGCTTCGTGCTGATCCCGGCGACGTTCTGCCTGCTCCTGCTCGCGCTCCCCTTCCGGGAGGAGCTTACCTCCTGGCGCGTCCTCGCCCTGGCGCTCGGATTCGCCGCGGTCACGATCCTCCTCGAGCTCGCCGGCGCCGCCCCGATCGCGAACCAGACGAAGTTCGCGGCGGTCGCGCTGCTCGGGTGGTGGTTCCTCCAGTTCTTCGAGAGCGTCGGCCTCGTCCTGCTCGTCGCGATCCTCATCACCCCGGTGGACATCTTCTCGGTCGCTCGCGGCCCGACGAAGCACATCGTCGAGCAGCAGCCCCAGATCTTCGACGCGCTGAGCATCGCCTTCCCGGTGCTCGGGGAGAGCTCGTCGGCCCAGCTCGGCCTGCCGGACGTCCTCTTCTTCTCGCTCTTCCTGGCGGCCACCGCCCGGTTCGCGCTTCGGACGCTGGCAACCTGGGTCGCGATGACGCTCTCGTTCGGGACGACTCTGGCGCTGACGGTGTGGACGGACGTCAGCGGGCTCCCGGCGCTGCCGCTCCTGTCCGCCGGCTTCGTCCTCGTGAACGCCGACCTGATCTGGAGGGCCCTCCGGCGCCGCCGGGACGAGCCGGGACCTGACTAGCCGGACGTGCGGACTCGCGCCCGTGCCTCCCGGAACCGGATCGCCTCGTAGGCGATCAGGATCGCGCAGAGGCCGGCGATCGCCGCCAGGCCGACGAGCGCCCGTGCGTTCGTGGCCACTGGGATGAGCGCGAGGCAGCCGAGAGCCACCACGAGTCGCTGCCGGTTCACGCTCCGGACGTTCCGGAGCCGAAACGCGATATGGGCCAGGTAGTAGAGAGCCACGCCGCCGTAGAGAGCGACCGCGGGCACGAGCTCGAGGGGCTCGTCGACGTGCCCGATCGTCTTCTTGACGCCGAGGGCGAGCAGGATGATGCCGGCCACCATCGGGAGGTGCAGGTAGCTGTAGGAGTCCCGCGCGAGCCGCGAGCGCGCCACCCCTTTCGCCTCGGTCAGCTTGCGCTCCGCCACGATCGCGACGACGTCGAAGTACGACCACCAGAGGGCGGCCGAGACCACGACGCCGAGGATCGCAGCCAAGACGACTCCGCCGCCGAGCTCGATCCCCGCGGCTCCGATCCCGATTGCCACGATCGACTCCCCGAGGGCGATGATCAGGATCAGCCCGTGCCGTTCCGCAAAGTGTCCCGGGAAGACGCGCCAGCCTCGGCCTCCGCCGAAGAGCGGGCCCGAGAAGTCGACGGCCAGCGCGAGGAGCCAGATCGCACCCTGCGCGGTCCCGTCGAGCGCCGCCGCTCCGAGGATCAATCCGGGCGCGACGATCGAGGTCGGAGCGAGCCGGAGAACCGCGCCCTGCATATCCTTTTCGTCGGCCGCGAGCGCGTACAGGACGATGTGCAGGATCCGCACCGCGAGGTAGGCGACCCCGAAGAGGAGCGCATCGTCGTCGAAGGCGCCCGGGGTGGCCAGAGCGGCGACGAGCATCGCGGCCATCGCCGCGAACACGGCCAGCCGTGCCCCTCCCTCGTCCGGGTCGATCGTGTTGGTCAGCCAGGCGTAGGCGGCCCAGGCCCACTAGCTCGCCGCGAGCACGAGCAGGCCCCGGGCGAGCCCGGGCCAGGTCGGGTCGGCCGACATGAGGCTCGTGACCTGCGTGAGTCCGAACACGAAGACGAGGTCGAAGAAGAGCTCGAGTGGCGTCACCCGCTGCTCGGCCTCGACGTGGTGCTCGGGCTCGTCCCGCGTCGAGGCCTCCATTACGGAGACTCGGAGGCGTCCCGGACGAAGAGCGCCACCGACTCGATGTGGGGCGTGTGCGGGAACATGTCCACGGGGCGCACGCGCTCGAGCCGGTAGCCGTGCTCGCCCACCAGATCCTTCGCATTCCCGGCGAGCGTGGTCGGATTACAGGAGACGTAGACGATGCGGGCGGGCTCGAGCCTCGCGATCCGCCGGAGCGCCTTGCCGGAGAGACCTGCGCGCGGCGGGTCGACGACGACGACGTCCGGCTTGCCAGCACGCTCGTGCAGTTCCTCGATCGAATCCCCGACCTCGCCGGCGAAGAAGGCGGTGTTCGTGATCCCGTTCAGCTCGGCGTTCTCGATCGCGCAGGCGACGGACTCCTCCGAGACCTCGACGCCCCAGACCGTGAGGGCCTGGCGCGCGAGCGAGAGCCCGATCGTGCCCGTCCCGCAGTAGAGGTCGTAGACGGTCTCCTCGCCGGTGAGACCCGCGTACTCGAGCGCGAGCGAGTAAAGCACCTCGGCCATGGCCGTGTTCGTTTGGAGGAAGGCGTTCGGCCGCACCCGGAAGCGAAGGCCGAGGATCTCCTCCTCGATCGCGTCCTCTCCCCAGAGCAGCTTGCCAGGCACGTTCGTGGTCTCGGCGGGCCTGTCGTTCACCGCGTGGTAGACCGACCGCACCTCCGCAAAGCGCTGCAGCGTCTCGACGAGGCGCTCCTCGACGTCGAGCCGGCCCGGAGCGGTCACGAGAACGACGAGGGCCTGGGCGGTGTTCCGCCCTTCGCGGACGACGAGGTGGCGCAGGTAGCCCTCGTGGGTGGCCTGGTCGTACACGGTTAGGCCCTCCGCCCGGGCCCACTCCCGCACGGCGTTTCGGATCCCGTTGCCGACGTCGGTCGTGAGCCAGCACTTCTGGATGTCGAGCACCTCGTCCCAGCGGCCTGCCCGGTGGAGGCCAAGCCCGGCCCCGTCGGCCGTCTCCGTGAACGAGTACTCGAGCTTGTTGCGGTAGTGGAAGATCGACTCGGCCGGGACGGCGGGCTCGAGCCCACGCCCGGCACAACCGCCGATCCAGGACATGGCGTCCGCGACCTGGCCGGCCTCCGCCTCCAAATTGAACCCGTACGAGA
>JBPCPR010000068.1:0-2512 GCA_050998925.1 Gaiellaceae bacterium | reverse complement strand
AGCCGCCGGGGCCTCGGAAGCAGCTGGGGCCTCGGAAGCGGCCGGTGTCTGCGGAGTGGCCGGCGCCGCGGGTGTAGCCGGTGCCGCGGGTGCGGCCGGTGCCTCGGGCCGGGCGGGCTTGGCGCCGCCCTGCTCCACGAAGGCGAGGATGTCCTTCTTCGTGACGCGGCCGCCTCGGCCGCTTCCCTCGATCTCGCCCACGTCGATGTCGTGCTCAGACGCGATGCGTGCCACGACCGGGGAGACGAACGCGCGGCTCTGGCCGCCGCCCTCGTTGCCGTCGGCGACGAGTGGGGCGGTGGGCGCCGGCGCCTCGGCCGGCTCGGGGCTCGGCGGTGGCGGGGCCTCCTCGGTCGTCTTCGGCGGGGCCGTCTCGCCCTCGGCGCCGCTCGCGTCGGCAGACTCCTCCGCCGCCTGCTGTGTCGCGGGCTCGGGCGGCTCGTCCACCGGTTCTCCTGCGCCCTCGGGCGAGATCACGGCCAGCTTCGCGCCGACCTCGACCGTCTCACCCTCCTGAACGAGGATCTGCGTCAGGACGCCGCTGGCTGGGCTCGGGATCTCGGTGTCGCCCTTGTCGGTCGATATCTCTAGGAGCGACTCGTCGGCCGCGATCTCCTCTCCTTCCGCCTTCAGCCACTTCGTGATCGTCCCCTCGGAGACGGAGACACCCATCTGCGGCATCACGACGTCGACGGCGGTTTGCGTTGCCATGCGTCCTAGTACGCGGCCAGGTCCGTGAGGCCTGCCACGACGTCCTCGACCTGCGGGAGGAACCACTTCTCGAGGGGAGGCGCGAACGGAACCGGAGTATCCGGTGCGGTGACCCGCTTCACCGGCGCGTCGAGGTCCTCGAACGCCTCCTCCATGATCGTCGCCATGATCTCGGCGCCGAAGCCGGCGGTGTGCGTGTCCTCGTGGAGGACGAGCGCCTTCGATGTCTTCGAGACCGATGCGAGCACCGTGTCGCGGTCCCACGGGGCGATCGTCCTCAGGTCGATGATCTCGACCGAGAGCTCGTCTTCCAGCTGTTTCGCGGCCTCGTCTGCCGTGTAGACCATCGCTCCCCAGGTGACGAGCGTCATGTCGTCGCCCTCGCGGTGGATTCGCGCTTCGCCGAAGGGGATCGTGTAGCGCTCGTCCGGCACTTCGTCCTTGATGCGGCGGTACAGGTGCTTGTGCTCGAAGTAGAGGACGGGGTTCGGATCCTCGATCGCCGAGAGGAGGAGCCCCTTCGCGTCCGCGGGCGTTGCCGGGCAGGCGATCTTGAGGCCCGGGATGTGCGCGAAGCTCGACTCGGGGTTCTGCGAGTGGAACGGGCCCCCGGAGAAGCCACCCCCGGAGGGAAGCCGGACGACGATCGGCACGGCAGTACCCGCCCGGTAGTGCTGCTTGGCCGCCACGGTGACGAGGTGGTCCCACGCGCACGAGACGAAGTCCGCGAACTGCATCTCGGCCACGGGCCGCATACCCATGATCGCGGCGCCCGTGCAGCCACCAACGATCGCGGTCTCGGACAGAGGGGCGTCGATGACCCGCCAGGGGCCGAACTCCTGCTGGAAGTCCTTGGTGACCTTGAAGGCGCCGCCGTAGACGCCCACGTCCTCGCCGATCACGAAGACCCGCTTGTCGCGGCGCATCTCGTCGCGGAGAGCGTCGGAGATCGCCTGCAGATACGTCTTGACGGCCATCGGTCCCTTACTTGTGGTGAGGAGTCTCGAGCTCTTCGGGAGTTGCGTAGACAGCCTCGACCTCCCCTTCGGGCTCGGGCAGCGGGCTCTCGTCGGCCTTTCGGATCGCGTCGTTCAGGAGCTTCTTGACCTGCTCGCTGATTTCGCCCTCCTCCTCGTCCGTGAAGTCCGCGTTGTCGCGAAGCCACGTCCGGAAGCGCTCGAGCGGATCGCGCTTCGCCCACTCCTCGAACAGCTCCTTCGGGACATAGAAGGCGTCATCGTGAACGGCGTGGCCCTCCATCCGGAGCGTCAGGCACTCGATCAGGGTCGGGCCACCGCCCCCGCGCGCCTTCTCGATCGCGCGCTTGGCCTCGCGGTAGACGGCGAGCACGTCGGTGCCGTCGACGACGACACCCTCGAAGCCGTAGGCCTGCGCTCGATCGGCGATCGTCTCGCATGCGAATTCGAGGTGGGTCGGCGTCGAGTACGCCCACTGGTTGTTGTCGCAGATGAAGACCACCGGGAGTCTCCGAACGCCGGCCATGTTCATGCTCTCGTGCGTGTCGCCCCGTGCGGAGGCGCCCTCGCCGAACCAGCCGACTGCGACCCGCTTCTCCTCGCGGATCCGGAAGGCGAGCGCGGCACCCACCGCCACCGGGAGCATTGCCGGCAAGTGGCTCACCATCGCGATCAGGCCGAGCCGGTCGTCTGCCATGTGGACGTTGCCGTCTCGGCCCCGCGTCGGGCCGTCCACCCGGCCCATGAACTGCGCAAAGACCTTCCACGGCTCGAAACCGTGGACGATGTGGACGCCCATGTCGCAATGGAGCGGAGTGCCCACG
>JBPCPR010000178.1:0-4679 GCA_050998925.1 Gaiellaceae bacterium | reverse complement strand
ACCGGGGACCAGGTGGCTCTCTTGATCGACCCGTTTTCTCCTGAGCCGGTGGCGCGCTACCTCGCCGCCCTGCTCGATGAGCTGGGGTACCGGGTGCGGAGCGTTCGCTTGCAGGATCCTCACTACGCGCCGGCGCTCTACGACTCGGACGATCGATTCCAGGCGGGATCGAGCGGCTGGGGGGTGGACTACACGGCGACGGGTAGCTTCTTCGAAGGAGCGCCCAAGTGCGGATCGGACCTCAATCCGTACTCGGCAGCGTTCTGCGATCCAGGGCTTGACGCGATCATCCGGCGGGCTCAGGCGGTGCAGACCTCGGACCGCCAGCGGGCGAGCGCGCTGTGGGCGAGCGCCGACCGAAGGGTCGTGGACCTGTCCCCATTTGTGGCGCTGATCAATCCGATCAGCCTCGACTTCGTCTCCGCTCGGGTCGGCAATTACCAAAACAACCCGCAGTGGGGGATTCTCTTAGATCAGCTCTGGGTGCGGTAGCGTCGAGCACTCCTCCGCCCTCAGCAGAACAGCAACAACGAAGCCGGGCGGTACCTGCGAACCAGCGGCTTGACGGCTCGGAGGGATCGAACCTCGAGAGCGAAGGCCTATCCCCTTGCGGATACGCTGACCTCGTGGAGGCCGAGGTCCGTGCAAGCACGCTCGAACGGGACTGGTGGCTCCGCGTCCTGGCGGTGTTCCAGGCGCCTCGCGCCGTCTTTGCAGGGCTCCGCGACGACTCCGACGAGCAGGCGACCGCGCGGCAGGAGCCGGTGATGGCCCTCGTGATCCTGGCGGGCATGGGCGCGATTCTCGTCACGACCGCGACCCGGAGTCTGCTCGACGACCCGCAGATCGACCGCCTACTCGTCCTCGTCCTCGTCTTCCTCGCGGGCGCGCTCTACGGCATCGCCGCCTACTGGATCGGCGGCGGTGCGCTCTACCTGGGTGTCAGGGCGGCGGGCGGAGACGAGACGTACCGCCGCGCTCGCCACCTCCTGGCATTCGCGGCAGCCCCGATCGCCCTCTCGCTTCTGGCGCTCTGGCCCCTCCAGATCGCGATCTACGGCAGCGATCTCTTTCGCTCCGGAGGTGCGGACGAGGAGGGCGCGGGCGTCTGGGTCTTCCGTGCGCTCGAGATCGGCTTCTTCGCGTGGGCCCTCGTGCTGATCGTCTACGGGATCCGGGTCGTCCATGGATGGCCCCTCGTCCGCTCGCTCGGGGCTCTCATGCTCGCGGCGCTCGCCCTCGTCGCGATCGGAATCGTCCCCTCTCTTTTCTAGCTCTAACTAGCCATCGACCGATGCGAGTTCGGCCTCGAAGCGCGCCAGCTCCTCCCGCGTGATCGAGTAGGTGTGCTCCTCGCCCGGGAAGGCGCGAGAACGAACGTCGCCGACGAAGCGTTCGAGCGCAGCTCGGATCTGCGGCGCGATCTCCGCGTAGCGCTTCGCGAACCGCGGCGAGCGCCCTTCGTAGAGGCCGAGGAGGTCGTGCCAGACCAGGACCTGGCCGTCGCACTCGCGTCCCGCGCCGATGCCGATGGTCGGAATGCCGAGCGCCTTCGTGATCCGCGCCGCCACGGGCTCCGGCACCGCCTCGAGCACCAGTGCGGACGCTCCGGCCGCCTCCACGGCGAGCGCATCGTCGTAGAGCTCGTGCGCCCTCGTGGCCGTCCGGCCCTGCGCCTTGAAGCCACCCAGCTTCGTCGCGGACTGAGGGGTGAGGCCCAGGTGACCCAGCACCGGGATCCCGGCCGCCGAGATCGATTGCAGGCGGGAGAGGCTCGGCCCGGCGCCCTCGAGCTTGACGAGTTCGGCGCCACCTTCCTTCAGCATGCGGATGGCGCTCTCGACGGCCTGTCCGTCGGACACCTCGTACGAGCCAAACGGGAGGTCTCCGACTACCAGAGGTCGCGACGCGCCCCGCGAGACCCACCGGGTGAGGAGGAGCATCTCTTCGAGCGTCGCTGGGACCGTGCCGTCGTAGCCCATGACGACCATCGCGGCCGTGTCTCCGACCAGGACGAGGTCGACACCGGCCGCGTCGACGAGGCGTCCGCTTGGGTAGTCGTACGCGGTCACCATCACGATCGGCTCGCCGCGCTGCTTCAGCTCGGCAAGCTCCGTCAGCGGGAGCTTGCCCGCCGTGGGTGGTCGGCTACTCATGTACTGCTCCTTTCAGGATGGTTGGTCGGTAATTGGCGCGCCCGCGGGGATCGATCACCATCCAAAGGCACGTTGTCGATCAGCCGGACGCGTCCGACGCGGACGGCGGCGGCGAGGATCGGACGGGCCTCGAAGCGGGCCACTTCGACGTATTCCGGCTCGAGGAGCGGCTCCTCGGCCAGGGCCGCGCGAGCTGCCGCGACGGCGTCGTCACCGCGACGGTGGGCAAGTTGGGCGGAGAAGAGCGCGCGGGGAAGGGCCCGGGCAGCCAGGCGCTCCTCCTCGGAGAGACGCGCGTTCCGGGAGCTCAGGGCGAGATTGTCCGGGTCGCGAACCGTGGGGACCACACGAACCGCGAGCTCCAGATTCAGGTCCCGCACGAGCCGCTCGACGACTGCCGCCTGCTGGGCGTCTTTCTCCCCGAAGTAGGCCCGCGCCGGGCGAACGATGTTGAAGAGCTTCAGGCAGACCGTCGCGACGGCGCGAAAGTGGCCCGGCCGTGCAGCTCCCTCGAGACCGCGGGAGAGCTCCTCGACCTCGACCCAGGTCTGGAACCCCTCCCGATACATCTCCTCGGCGGGTGGGACGAAGAGGACGTCCGCCCCAGCACGCTCCGCGGCCTGAGCGTCCGCCTCCGGGTCGCCTCCGTAGTCGGCGAGGTCGTCCGGATCGTCGAACTGCGCCGGGTTCACGAAGATGCTGACGACGACCGCGTCACACTCGCGCCGGGCCGAACCGATGAGCTCGAGATGGCCGCGGTGCAGTGCTCCCATCGTGGGGACGAGCCCGATCCGGCCACGGCCCCGCTCGGACTCGAGTGCCGCCCGGAGGCCCGCGATCGTCCGTGCTCTCCTCACGAGGCCACCGAGTCCGCGGTCGCCTCGTTGAGCAGGCGATAGAGAGGCTCGAGCGCGGGCCGGTGCTCGCGAATCGCCTCCACGTGACCCTCGACGGTCGCCCAGTCACCGCGGACATGGGGCCCGGTCGATGCGAATCCGTTCTCGATCGTCCGGCGCATGAGCGGCTCGAGCGCGGCCGCCGGTGCCCCGGCTGCGGCGAAGAGCTCCGCGGCCGCGGAATGGAGGGTGACCAGGAAGCTCGCGGCCACGGTGGCGCCGGCGTGATAGAGAGGCCGGTGCTCGTCCGGGAGCGTGAATGCCTCGAGCTCGAGCAGCCGGGCGAGCTCGAAGCCGGTCGCCTCTGCGTCGGGATCGGCGCCGCTGACGGCGGCCCAGGCGCCGTCGAGCTGCTCCGGGCCTCGCTCGAGCGTGAAGGTCTGGAGTGGGTGAAGGCTGAAGCGACGCGCGTGCGGCGAGAGCGCCTCGAGGCGGCAGGCTCCGCTGGTATGCGCGATCCAGGGGCCGGCGGGGATGCGGGGCGCGATCTCGCCGATCGCGCGGTCGGGGACGCAGAGCAGGACGAGCTCGGCGTCTCCGCACTCGAGCTCCCGGCCGGCGACGCGGGTCGCGATGCGCTCCGCGAGCCGTGCGGCCACGGCCTTCCCGACGCGTCCGGCGCCGACGACACAGACAGATCCGAATCTCACTGAGGCTCCAGTTCCTGGTGGATACCGGGCACGGCGAGTCTACCCCGTGGGCGTGTCCCCAGAACGGCTGTCCAGCTAGTCCAGATCGATGCGGACCGTCAGGAGATCCGTGCCCACGAAGCGGACGGCCGTGGCGTTCAGGCCTCCACCCATCTGACGTTGCCGCTCTCTCGGGTCGTCGTCCGGTAGGACGTACGCGATGCCGGGACGCCACCTGCGCCCGACCTGCACGCGGACGCGCGGGTTCGCGAGGATGTTCTTGACGTAGCCGGCGTTCCGCCCGTGCTCGGCGACGATCCAGAACGTCCGGCGATAGGGGGCGAGCCCGTTCCCGACCGGCGTCCGGCGGGGCTCGCCGGACGTCCGGCCGACGGTCTCGAGCAAGGCGTGGGTCCGGGGCCCGAGCCCGAGTGCGAACGCCGCCCGCATGAGCGGGTTGGCGCCGTGCTTCTGAACTCCCTGGACGAGCCGCCGCTTTCGCCGCGCGTCCATCTCAGTCCCCCGCTTCGGCCTCCGGATCGAGCTTCAGCGCCACCGAGTTGATGCAGTACCGCTGCCCGGTCGGCTGCGGCCCGTCGTCGAAGACGTGGCCCAGATGCGAGCTACAGGCGGCGCACATGACCTCGGTCCGCCGCATGAAGAGGCTCCGGTCCTCTTCGGTCTCGACGGCCTCCTCGTCGGCCGGCGCGTAGAAGCTCGGCCAGCCCGAGCCGGACTCGAACTTCTCGTCCGACCGGAAGAGCTCGGCGTCGCACGCGGCGCACCTGAAGACACCCTTCTCCTTGACGTCGTTGTACTCGCCGCTCCAGGGCCGCTCGGTCCCCTTCTCGCGCAGCACGTGGTACTGCGCGGGCGTTAGCTCGCGGCGCCACCCCTCGTCGGTCCTCTCCACTTTGCTGGACATTCGCTCCACCTCCTGTCCGGAGAGTAGCGGCGCGCTTGGGCCTCGGCGAGGCCCAACCGGGTCGGACTTGCGG
>JBPCPR010000039.1:0-3441 GCA_050998925.1 Gaiellaceae bacterium | reverse complement strand
GTCTTGAACGGTGACCGTACGGCCGTGACGGGGCCGAGCGCGCAGACGGAGGAAGTACGGGCGTGAGCGTCCCTTGCCTCCGGCTCGGTCCCAGGGGGGGGGGGGGGGGGGGGGGTGGGGGGCCGGGGCGCTCCCCGCGAGGGGGGAAAGGGGGGGGTTGTGGGGGGGACCCGTTTTCCCCCCCCCGGGAGCGAGCCGGAGGCGAGGGACGCTCATGCGGGGGCGGCCAGGGCGCGCTCCTGCACGATCCTGATGATTCTGTGTGCCGTCTCCTCGATCGCGAGGTTCGAGACCTCGATGATCGGACAGCCGAGTCGCTTGTGGATCTCCTCCGCGTACTCGAGCTCGTCGTAGACGTCCGCGAGTGCGGCGTACTTCGCCTTCCGGCCGCGCATGTGGCGGACCCGCTCGACCCGGATCTCGGCCAGGGTCTCCGCTCCGATCGTGAGGCCGACTACGCGGCCCGGCTCCACGTCCCAGAGCTCCTTCGGCGGGTCGATGCCCTTGACGATCGGGACGTTCGCGGCCTTGTAGCCGAGATAGCCGAGGTAGATGGAGAGCGGCGTCTTCGAGCTCCTCGAGACCCCGACCAGGACGATGTCCGCGTCCCCGAGGCCGTGGGCGCCGATCCCGTCGTCGAACCGAACGGCGAACTCGATCGCTGCCATCCGCTTGAAGTAGCTCGAGTCGAGCTTCGGCGGCGCGCCCGGCTCCATCTTCGCCGGAAGGCCCGAGACCTTGGCCACGGCCTCGATCGGATGGCCGAGCAGGTCGCAGTAGTGGAGCTTGAAGCGGCGGCAGAGCATTCGCATGAGCTCCCGGTACTCGGTCTCGACCAGGGTGTAGACGACCACCGCGCGGCGGCCGCGGGCCCGGGCTGCGGCGAGGTGCACGTCGTCGGCGCTCGTGATCCTCGGGTGGCGGACGACCTCGATGGTCAGGCCCGGGAACTGCCGCTCGACCGCCTGGACGACACGGGTGGCAGTCTCGCCGGTGGCGTCGGAGATGACATGGAGCTCGACCGTGTCGGTCACGCCTGGGACCCTAGATGGTTCTACCGCGGGATCTGCGAGAGATCGCCGAGCGCGCCGACCGCGTCCCTGACATCCAGGAGGAGCCGCAGGCGGTTCGCCCGGACGGCGTCGTCCTCGGCCATGACGTGCACCTCGTCGAAGAACCGGTCGACGGGCGGTCCGAGCTCGGCCGCCGCTGCGAGGGCCGCGCCGAAGTCCCGCGCCTGCACGGCTGCGTCGATGCGCGGGCCGGCGTCCGCCAGCGTCCCGAGGAGCACCCGCTCCGCAGGCTCGGTTGCCAGGCCGGAGTCGATCGACGGCGCGGCGCCGCTCGCCTTGCCGGCCAGGCTGTTCGCCCGGTCGAAGGCCGTGTAGGCGTTGGCGAACGCTTCCGAGCCCGCCTCCGCAGCCAGCGCCCGCGCCAGGCGAGCCACAGCTCCGAGCTCCGTGAGAGACGAGCGCCGGGCCGCGCGCACGAACTCGACCGGCACGTCGAGGAGCCCTTCGAGGCGTTCGAGCACGAACTCGGGCACGTCGGAGGCGTCCTCGCTCACCTCGGCCCCTTGCTTCGTCAGGAGCTCGAGGTCGCGGGCAACCAGGCCGGCCAGGTCGATCTCGAGCTCGCCGTCGACCGCGAGGCGGGAGAGCCCGATCGCCGCCCGGCGGAGTCCGTACGGGTCTCGGGAGCCCTTCGGGCGCTCCCCGAGCGCGAAGGCCACGGTGAGGTTGTCGATCTTGTCGGACGCGGAGAGGACCCGCCCGGCCGCCGTCTCGGGCAGAGGCCCGCCGGCCAGATCCGGGAGGTAGTGCTCGGCGATCGCCGCCGCCACGCCCTCCGGCACTCCGGCGAGGCGCGCGTACTCCCCCCCGATGAACCCTTCGAGCTCCGGAAACTCGTGCACCATCGTCGAGGCCTGGTCGGCCTTGGCCAGGCGGGCACCCTCCCCGGATGCCTCACCGCCTCCCAGGAGATCGCAGAGCTCCCGGAGCCTCGTGGCCTTGTCGGCGTAGGTTCCCGCCCGCGAGTGGAACGTGATCGAGCCGAGGTGGGCCGCCATGGCCTCGATCCCCACCTGGACGTCCCGCTCGTACGAGAACCTCGCGTCGTCGAGACGGCCTGCGAGCACGCGCTCGTTCCCCGCCCGCACGGCCTCGGGATCGCCGCCGTTCGCGACGAAGGCGAAGCGGGCGCCGCCGAGCGGGAAGTAGCGCTGGTGGGACTGCATCGCCGTCACGATCACCCGCTCCGGCAGGTCGAGGAAGCGCTCGTCGAAGCTCACCTCGAGGACGAGCGGCGACTCGACGAGGTACATCACCTCGGCCAGGACCCCGGCGGGATCCTGCCACTCCCCGATCGTGTCGAGACCCTCGACGATCAACCGGCGCCGCTCGGCCGAATCGGGCTCGACATGCGCCTCGCGCAGAGCCGCCTCGTAGGCCGAGGCAGCGGGGATCTCGACGGTGTCCGAGGTGAAGCGATGGCCGTAGGAGACTCCATCCGACGGGATCCCTTCCGGACCCACGTCGACCGTCTCGCCGTCCAGCTTCGCGCAGATCCAGCGGATCGGCCGTGGGAAACGGACGTCGAGTTCACGGTCCCAGGTCATCGTCTTGCCGGCGGCGAGTCCTCCGACCACCTGCCAGAGCCGCTCACCGAGTGGGGGCGCCGGCTGGCGGCCCCAGACGTAGTCGTCCCGGACTGTCAGCTCGGCGACGCCGAGGCCGAGGCTCCGGGCGAATCCCTCCGCCGCCTGGGTCGGCTCGCCGTCCTTGAAGGCGATCCCCGCCCCCGGCCCACGTTTCTCCTCACCCGCCGCATGCGGCTCGAAGCCCTCGACAAGGAGGGCGAGCCGCCTCGGCCCGACGAGCACCTTGCCCTCGCCGCCGAAGGCCGGAAGCCACCGGTCGCGAAGCTCTCCCTCGGCCCAGCTGCAGAACTCCGCGGGGAGCTCCTCGCAGCCGACCTCAAGCAGCAGCGTGCTCAAGAGGCGGGTGCCGCTGCTCGAGGTAGGCCTGCGCGACGCGGCGGGCGAGAGTGCGGACACGGCCGATGTAGCCGGCCCGCTCCGTCACGGAGATCGCGCCGCGGGCGTCGAGCAGGTTGAAGGCGTGCGAGCACTTGAGGACCTGGTCGTAGGCCGGAATCGGAAGCTCGCGCTCGAGCAGATGGCGGCACTCGGCCTCGTGCTCGTCGAAACGGCGGGCGAGGACGTCGACGGGAGCCTCCTCGAAGTTGTAGACCGACCACTGCCGCTCGTTCTCGCGGTAGACGTCCCCCCAGGTCACTCCCGGCGCCCACACGAGCTCGAAGGCGGTCTGCTTGCCCTGGAGGAAGAGGGCCAGTCGCTCGAGCCCGTAGGTGATCTCCGCCGGGATCAGCTCGAGCTCGAGACCCCCAAGCTGCTGGAAGTACGTGAACTGGGTCACC
>JBPCPR010000034.1:0-10711 GCA_050998925.1 Gaiellaceae bacterium | reverse complement strand
CCGCTACTGGAACCCGGCACCACCCGGCGAGCCCGTCGACTGGATCCGCGAGGACGAGCTCGATCAGTTCGACGAGTTGCTCGACCAGGCGGTCGGGCGCGGGCTCGCCCTCGGGCCGGCCGGTATCTTCCTGAGCGGGGGACTCGACTCGGTCAGCGTCGCCGCGACCGCGGTCGACCGGGCCCGGCGAGAAGGCAGTCCTCCACCACTCGCCCTTTCACTCGTCTTCCCGACGCTCGAGGCGAACGAGGAGACCGTCCAGCGTGGCGTGGCCGAAGGGCTCGGGCTCGCCCACGTGCTGCTCGACTTCGAGGACGCCGCAGGAACGAGGGGACTCCTGACTCCGGCGCTCGAGATCAGCGCAGGCCTTCCGTCGCCCCTCCTCAACGTCTGGTTCCCCGCGTACCGGACCTTGACCGCCGAGGGCGCCAGCCGGGGTTGCCGCGTGATCCTGACCGGTGGCGGCGGAGATGAGTGGCTGACCGTGAGCCCCTTCCTCGCGGCCGATCGAATGCGGTCTGCCGATGTGCGCGGGCTCGCCAGCCTGTGGAGCATGATGAACCGCTCGTACCGCCTCTCGCGCCTCGCCACGCTCCGAAGCGTCCTCTGGACGTTCGGTGGGAAGCCGCTCGTGGCAGCCGGCGCCGAGCGCTACGCTCCGAGCGCGCTCGCCATGTACAGGCGCCGGCAGAAGCGAAGGCTCACGCCCGCCTGGATCGCTCCCGATCCTGCCCTACGGCGAGACATTTTCGATCGCGCGGCCGCATCGGTGCTTCCGACGACGGAGGCTGGCTTCTATCTCCGCGAAGGGCAACTCAGCCTCGACCATTCGCTCATCTCGATGGAGATGGAGGAGCTGCACGAGACCGGGCTTCGCACCGGCGTTCCCGTGCGGATGCCCTTCTGGGACGCGCAGCTCGTCGATTTTCTTTACCGCACACCCCCCGAGCTTTTGAACGAGGGCGGTCGTGCAAAGGGGCTCGTGAGGCAAATGCTGGCGAGAAAGTTTCCCGAGCTCGGCTTCGAGCGGCACCGCAAGGTGCTGGCGACGAACTATTTCACCGAGGTCATGGCCCGGGAAGTCCCCGGCGTCTGGCGGAAGCTAGGCGGCGCGCCGGCCCTCGAATCTCTTGGCATCGTGGACGGGACCCAACTACAGTCCGCAGTACGGGAGGTTTTCGAGCGCAATCAGCATCAGGGCGTCTCGAGGATCTGGAATCTCTTGACTGTGGAAGCATGGGTTCGTTCGCATCTATAGGCAGGGAGGGGGGTGAAACGATGAGATCCGTGGAAACTGAGGCTAGGGTCGGGACCGGGTTGGTCTGGGAGCCGATGCAACTCACCTACGTCGGGCATGTAGGCGACGTTCTGCAGGTGGGCGGCGGCAAGCTGAGCACGTCTTGCGGCGATCCAGGCGAGCCACGCAAGCCAAGTGGACAGGAGCCGGCTCCCTGCCATCCAGAGTCGAACAACTCGAACTTCTAGGACGCTGAAAGAGCACGCAGAAAGCCGGGACGAGATGCCCTGGCCTTCTGCGTGCTCAAGCACCGCGCCATGCTGACTCTCACGTTCGCGCCGGTCGACGAGGCGCCTTCGCTTCCGGACGAAACCGCACCGGGCGTACAGGTCTGGCGCGAGCACGACGGGACGGTCGCCGCCTACGGAGGCACTCTCGACGCCCATCGACACTGGATGAAGCTCCCCGGGCTCGCCTCCTACCTCTTCGAAGCGGGGCGGTGCGTGATCGTCGCCCACCCGCACGAGTCCGGGAACGAGGGGCTCGTTCAGGACGCATTCACGCGATCGGTCTTGCCGATGGCGCTCCAGGCGCTCGGCCGGGAGGTTCTCCACGCAAGCGGCGTGCTCGGCCCCCGGGGGGTCGTCGGGCTCTGCGCGGTGTCGGAGACCGGGAAGTCGACGCTTGCGTACGGTCTCAGCCGGCGGGGACATCCCGTGTGGGCGGACGACGCGGTCGCGCTCGACATCGAGTCGGAGCCCGTCGCGGCGCTTCCTCTTCCGTTCGCCCTTCGGCTGCGCCCGAGCTCGGCGACGTTCTTCGACGTGGAGCGCCTTCCCGCAGACGCGCGGTCGGTGTCGGAACGCTCCGAGTTGCGAGGTTCTGCGCCGCTCGCGACGCTCTGCGTCCTCGAGCGCGTCGAACGGGTCGGGACCGAGCACGGGATCGAGATCGAGCGGCTCGAGGCCGCCGACGCGTTCACGGCGCTTCTCACTCATGCCTACTGTTTCACGCTCGACGACACCGAGCGGAAGCGTCACATGCTCGAGGCATATCTCGATCTCGTGAAGCGCGTACCGGTCCTCCGAGTTCGACTCGAGGCCGGTCTCGAGCAGCTTCCCGCAATGCTGGACGAGCTGGAGCGCGCCACCCTCTCGAGCGAGGTCGAAGCAGCGTGAGCGCGGTCTCGGAAAACCCTTGGCGCCGGCTCGCCGGCATCGTCTCGTCACCGAGCCAGCTCTGGCTCCTGGTCAGGATGATCGGCTGGGCGACGCTGCTCCCTGTCCTGAAACGCACGCTCCCGCTCCCTCGCCTCGTTGCGTTGATGGCGCACCGTGAGACGCCGGGCGGACGGCGACCCGACCGCGAGACGAACATCGTCGCCCTTGTCCGCCGCCTCTATCGCTCGAACGCCGTGGCCGGCCGCGACAACTGCCTCGAGCGGAGCCTCGTCACGTACCGCTACCTCACCGCTGCGAGCGCGCGGCCCAAGCTGGTCGTCGGGATGCGGAAGAACGAGGGCGAGCTGCAGGGCCACGTATGGGTCGCGGTCGACGGCGAGGCCGTGCACGATGCGCCCGGCGCGCTGGCTGATTTCGTTCCTGTGCTGACCTTCCGGGCGGACGGAAGCGAGGAGCGCTCGGAGAGCTAGCCTGATCGCGAAGCGCGTCGCGCCCGCTGCCACGCTTGGAGGGCAGGTCCAACGTGCCGCGCAAGCCAGAGCGGGCGCCAGGCGTAGGACAGGGCGAGGAAGAGGCGATTCCTGCGCGCCCATGGGTACGCGGCCCGCATGAACGTGGGCGGCGGGATTAGCTCCTCCGCGACGAACGCAGCCTTCCTCCTGACTCCCGGGGTGGTCGCGAGCCGGTGGAGGCCAAGCGCCGTCTGCGGCGCTGAGGCAGCGCGGAGAATCGTCTCCGCCGCGCCTCGGGTCGGCAGCTCGAGGAGGTCTGCGACAACCCGCCCTGCAGGGAGCAGGCGAAGCCCGGCAGCGAAGGAAGGAACTGCTCGTAGCTCGCTCGCCAGAGCCCCGGCTCGCTCCCACGTCTCGGAGGAGAAGCACGCGAGCCCGCGGCGTAGGTCCTCGATCGACCTCGCGCCCCGAACTCCATGCTGCGCGGCGTGGAGGGCGAGATGGAGCGCCGTGCCGGGCTCGTTCAGGACCGA
This sequence comes from Gaiellaceae bacterium, assembly GCA_050998925.1. GTDB lineage: Bacteria > Actinomycetota > Thermoleophilia > Gaiellales > Gaiellaceae > DASQGA01. The sequence goes on along the minus strand of JBPCPR010000034.1, from coordinate 7,308 downwards.
TACCTCGTGGCGACCCACGGTCATCGGCTCTGTCTCCTGCGAGAGCACTTTCCACGCCTCGTCGGCGGGAGGATCGATGCCGACGAGCGTGCTGTGAAGGTCGACGGTCACCCCGTCCTCGCGTCGGATCCAGGCCCGCGCGTGTCCCGAAGCGGTCGCGAACCTGAACCCCTGCTCGCCGAGAAGCCGCTCGACCCGCGCCGTCTCGCTCGGCGGGACGAGGAGGTCGATGTCCTCGTGCGGTCGGCGCTCCGACTCGCCGTAGAGCCGGCGACGGGTGGCCGGGCCCTTCAGGAGGATGGCCGGCACGCCGGCACGCCGAAGCTGGTCGGCCAGCTCGCCCGCCAGCGAGTCGAGAGCGAGGCTCGCCGCCACCGCCAGAAGCTCGTTGCGTTCCACACCCATGTCAGTACTGCGTCAGGGATCCGCTTCGGCGTGAGTACCCGAGAGCCTGCCGGAAGACCCAGACGGCGATCGGCACCCCGACGAGGCTGAAGAGGAGGAGCGCGAGCGCGTCGTCCCACCACCCGGCACCCTGGAACACAGCGGACCGGAGCCCGTCGAAGGCGAATCTGGTCGGGACGACGCGGCCGAGGGGCTCGATCCAGTCGGGAAGAACCGAGACCGGGAAGAACGCGCCGCTGATCAGGCCCATGCCGTAGATGACCATTCCGACCACGACCTGGCCGCGCTTCACCACGAGAACGAGCCCGCCCAGCAGGATGCCCAGGGCCGAGAACGCAGCTCCCGCCGTCGCCAGGACGATCACGAAGCCGAGCAGGCTCGCCTGACTCAGGTCGACCTCCAGCCAGACACCCGCGATCGCCAGGTAGAAGACGGCGCGGATCATGGCGAAGAGAAACGGAAAGCCAGCCAGGCCGAACGAGATCTCGTTCACCGTGACGGGCTGGACGAGCAGGGCTTCGAGCGTGCCGGTGAGCTGCTCCTCCCGGATTCGCCCTGCGAGCGCGGTGCTCGCGGCGTCGATCACGACCGTGATCGCGATCCCGATCGCAGCGAACGCGAAGTAGCTGGGTGCGCCGCCCAGCTCGGCGGTGGCGATTCCTTCGAAGGTCCTCGAGATGAAGAAGAAGACGGCCAGGTTCAGGATCCCGAAGACGAAGTCGAGGATGAACGGGAGCCTGTACGAGCGCGTGACGAGGAAGTCGCGCCGGATGATGGCCAGGATCACCCGGCCGCGCGGAGCCCTAGGTGGGAAAGTCGACGCGTGCTCCACAGCGGCTCAGATCCTCCTCCAGGTGCGAGGCCAGCACGACTCCCAGGCTCGTTCGCCGCTCGATCGCCGCCCAGAGGCGCGCGCGGGCCTGCTTGTCGAGCGACCGGGTCGGCTCGTCGAGCAAGAGGAGGGAGGGCTGGCCGAGCAGCGCGCGGGCGAGGGAGAGCTGCTGCACCATGCCCGTCGAGCACATGTCGACACGCTGCGCCGCGATGTCTTGAACCTCGAGCTCCTCGACCAGTGCCTCCGCGTCTCTGACCGCCTGCCGCTTGCTTCCCGAGCGAAGCTGAGCGAAGAAGACCAGGTTCGCGCGACCGGTGAGCCGGAGGTAGAACGAGCGCTCCTGCGCCAGCGAGACGCCGACCAGGCGGCGCGCCTCCATCGTCCCGGCGAGGTGGTCGCCGACCCAGATGCGGCCGCTCGACGGCGTGAGCGTCCCCGCCACGCACCGGAGCACGGTGGTCTTCCCGGAGCCGTTCGGCCCGGAGAGCCCGAGGCGTTCCCCCGGCCCGAGGGCGATCGAGAGCGACCGGACGACCTGATGGTCGCCGAAGTCGCGCCGTAGCCCGTCGATCGTGAGCACGGGCGCACCCTTGCCAGGCGCCGACCGGGAGTCCGTCCGCACCGGTTCCTCACTCCGCACGCTCACTTCACGAAACCGCCGGCGCTAGAGTCGATTCGATGACTTCTGGACGCAGGCGCGGCCGCTCCCTGCTCACGGAGATCAGCGTTCGCCTCCTCCTCGCGACGCGGCTGGCCGATGCCGGCTACCGGATCTTCGAGCGCACTCGGTCGGAGCTGGTTGCGGCACTCGCACCAGATCCGGTGCTCGTGCGGTTCAACGACCTCGCCTACGGGGAGAGCGGCTTCTACCGACCGGAGACGACCAGCTTCCGAGAGTACCTCTTCCCCTGGGAGGAGTTCGTGGTCCGCGAGCTCTTCCCATCCCCGCCGGCCCGGATCCTCGTCGGGGGGGCGGGCGGTGGCCGCGAGGCCTTCGCGCTCCTGGGCCTGGGCTTCGAGGTTGTGGCGTTCGAGCCTTCCCGACAGCTCGCCGAGTTCATGGCCACGCGGGCTCCCGAAGGCGCGTCGTTGCAGGTCTACTGCGGCGGGTACGAGGATCTGCCGAGGCTCGAGCCCCTCGAGGCCGCACCGGCGGTCGAGCTCCCCGATCTCGGCAGCTTCGACGCTGCCGTAGCCGGCTGGGGAAGCTTTTCGCATCTGAGAACCGAGGCCGTCCGCGTCACGACGCTCGAGGCGTTCGGACACGTGACCGCAGGGCCCATCCTCGTCAGCTTCCTCGGGCTCAAGGACGCGCCTTCCCCGCAGCACCGCTCGCGGCTCGGACGCCTTCGCCGGTGGGTGCCCAGGCGCGCCGGCCGGGAGCTCGGTGACGTGTTCTCGGCGTACATCGGCTTCTATCACCGGACCGACGAGGCGGAGGTGCGCACGCAGAGCAGAGCCGCCGGGCTCGAGGTGGTGCACGGCCAGTTCGACGAGCGGGACACCAACTGGCCTCACGTTGTCCTTCGTCGTCAGGATGGCGGCACGGCCGCGCGCTAGAAGACGGGCGTCTCGCGCCACACGCCCCAGACCTCCCGCAGGGCGTCGCACATCTCGCCCATAGTCGCGTACGCCTTCGAGGCCTCGATGATCGCCGGCATGAGGTTCACATCGTCCTGCGTCGCATCGCGCTTGAGGCGAGCCAGCGCGTCCTCCGCGGCCGCAGGGTCGCGACGCCCGCGGAGCGCCGTGACCCGGTCGATCTGCTTCTGCTCGAGCGCAGGATCGATGTGGAGGATGTCGATGTCCTCCTCGCTCGCATCCGCGTAGCGGTTGACACCCACGATCACCCGCTCCCCCGCCTCCACCTCTCGCTGGAAGCGGAACGACGCCTCCGCGATCTCGCGCTGGAAGAAGTTCTCCTTGATCGCCGGAATGACTCCCCCCAGTTCCCGGATCCGCTCGAAGTAGTCGAGGGCTTCCTGCTCGAGCCGGTTCGTCAGCCCCTCGACGAAGTAGGACCCGCCGAGCGGGTCGATCGAACTCGCTACTCCCGTCTCGTGGGCGATGACCTGTTGCGTGCGTAACGCGATCTTGACGGCATGCTCGGTCGGCAGGGCGAGGGCCTCGTCGAAGGAGTTCGTGTGGAGCGACTGGCAGCCCCCCATGACCGCGGCGAGCGCCTCGAGGGCGGTGCGAACGATGTTCACCTGGGGCTGCTGCGCCGTCAGGGAGACTCCTGCGGTCTGCGCGTGGAAGCGCATGAGCCATGAGCGGGGGTTCTTGGCCCCGTAGCGGTCGCGGAGCTCGCGCGCCCAGATCCGGCGGGCGGCGCGGTACTTCGCTACTTCCTCGAAGAAGTCGATGTGGGCGTTGAAGAAGAAGGAGAGACGCGGGGCGAAGTCGTCCACGTCGAGACCGCGCTCGATCGCCGCTTCGACGTAGGCGAAGCCGTCGGCGAGCGTGAACGCGAGCTCCTGGGCGGCGGAGGAGCCGGCATCCCGGATGTGGTAGCCGGAGATCGAGACCGGGTGCCACTGGGGCACCTCCTTGGCGCAGAACTCGATCATGTCGACGCACAGGCGCATCGACGGCTCGGGCGGGAAGATCCACTCCTTCTGCGCGATGTACTCCTTGAGGATGTCCGTCTGGATCGTCCCGCGGAGGCGATCGTGCGCGACGCCCTGCTCGTCCGCGACGCAGACGTAGAAGCCGAGCAGCATCGCGGCCGGCCCGTTGATGGTCATCGAGGTGGAGACCCTGTCGAGCGGGATGCCGTCGAAGAGGAGCTCCATATCCTCCAGCGAGTCGACCGCGACGCCCTCGCGACCCACCTCGCCGAGCGACTTCGGATGATCGGAGTCGTAGCCCATGAGCGTCGGCATGTCGAAGGCCGTCGAGAGTCCCGTCTGTCCGTGCTCGAGCAGGTACCTGAAGCGGGCGTTCGTCTCCTCCGCCATGCCGAAGCCGGCGAACTGGCGCATCGTCCAGAGTCGGCCGCGGTACATGGACGGATAGACGCCCCGGGTGTACGGGAAGACGCCGGGGAAGCCGAGGTCGCGGTCGTAGTCGATCTCGACGTTGTCGGGCGTGTAGAGCGGCTCCACATTGACGCCGGACATCGTCGAGAACGGGACTTCCCGCTCGGGTTTCTCCTCGTAGAGCTCGCGCCGCCACTCGGCGGTTGCGTCCGCCCGCCGACGGTCCTCGGTCGTCGCCATGGCGGGATTGTACGCACGTCTTCCGCGACCTCGGAACCAGCCACCACGAGAGCACATCTGACCCTCGACCGAAGCTCGAGTCGCCCGTTCCGGGGCCGCCGGCGCGTGGCCGGAAGGGCGCCGCGGTACGGGTCGTCACCCGAACCGTGCGGAGAGCCGTCACTCGATCGGGGGATTTTAGCGGTGTTTCTATCACTTTTACGCAGTATTCCGCTCCATCTCGGAGGCAGAAAGGCCGATGGCGCCTTTATCGCGCGAAAAGCCGTGCGAGGAGGCACATGACCAACTTCCCAGGACTGCGGCGAACGGGAAGGCGCCCGGCCCCGGCCGGCCGCCTGGCCTCTGCGTGGTCGCCCACGTCGGAAAGCGCGGTCGTTCTCCTCGCTCTCATCGCGGCGACCTTCTTCGTTGCCCTGCAGCTGACCGGCTCGTCGGAGCGCGCGGGCACCGTCCCCGAGTTTCTCGCCAGCGCCCTCGGCTCCCCGCAGGCAGAAACGGACGCGACGGTGCACAAGCCGGCGCCCGGTGTCCGTGTGGACGTCGACCCCGCCGGCTACACGGTCCGTCGGGCCGGCACCTCGGTCTCGGTGACGGGCGAGAGCACGGCTACGGCCGGCTGGACCGCGTTCGAGAACGGCGTCAGCCGCCCGACGCCCTTCGGGCACGAGACGATCACCGTCCAGCCTGACAAGACCGAGCTCTACCTCACGGTCGTCCGCCATCAGGGCGTTCGAACCTGGCGCTGGCGCCTCGGTGCGGCCGGCCTTCGGCCGCGGCTCGAGGCGAACGGCGGCGTCCGGTTCGTCGGCCTCCGCGGCCAGTCCGCGATCAGCATCCGCCCGGTCGCGATCCTCGACGCCTCCGGACGCGACATCACGCCTGCCGGGCTCCGTTGGTCGCTCGTCCACGACCGCCAGGGCTGGTTGCTTCGGCTGCGGCTGGACGACCGCAAGCTTCCTCTCCCCTATGTCATCGATCCCGCCGTCAACTACCCGACGCCGCTCGAGCTCCGGAGCACCGCGACCTCCGTTACCGGCTCGTGGGATCTGGACTCGGGGACGGGCGCAGTCGACATCACGACGGACAACATCCCGGCGAACGGAGCGACCGGTTGGTATGCGTGGAACCCGGCCCTCGCGGTCACCACCCGGCTGGCGACGATCCCGACGACCACGGACGGAAGGGGCTGGCTCGTCGACCCGGCCGGCGGCGCGACCGGTTTCCCCGCCGGCACCTGGGACTTCACGGTCGAGACGGACATCCCGACCGGGGTGTTCACCGCCGGCACCGCAGTCCTGACCGTGGGCCTTTTCAAGGGCACGATCTCGAGCGGAGTCTTCACACCGACCGGGACGATTCTCGCGCCGACCGACGACCCCCTCGCGCAGGACCTCCGAACCGGCGTCAACCCGGTCACGACGACCGTGTCATACACGCTCCCCAAGTTCTCACTCGCCGCGGGCGAGACCCTCTTGGTCGACTACTGGCGACACCAGACGGGCGGCATCGCCGCAACCCAAGCTGCTCGGCGCCAGCTCGACTTCCACGTCAACGACGGGGTCGCACAGATCGTCCACCCGGCTGCGGACGACACCGGCCCGACGCACACGAGCTTCAGCGTCGCCGAGGGCACGAGCCCGACCCGCCAGCACTTCGACGGAACGAGCACCGTCTACTACAACCCCGCCGTCGCGGGGGACTTCGTCGTCACCGACGCGATCACCGACTCCGGCTCGGGCCCCTACTCCGTGAACTTCCCCGCGGTGAGCCTCGACTCGGGCGCCTTCACCCACACAGCCAAGACCGACACAGCCGCCCCGTTCACCTCGAACACCTACGCGTGGACGACCTCGAGCACGACCGAGCCGGGCGCGCAGACGATCACCGAGGAAGACCTCGCACTGCAGCAGACGCAGACGACGCTGACGATCAGGAGGGACACGGCGGCTCCGACCGGGCACTCGGCCATGCTCGCGGGAGCGGGAGCGCCCTACTACACGACCCTCTCGGTTCCGCTCACGCTCGTGGACGGAAACGACGGCACGGGCTCGGGGATCGACACGAGCACGCGCCTGGTCGAGCGTGAATCCGGCGACCTCGCCGCCGACGCCTGCACGAACTGGTCCGGGACGTGGTCGACCGCAACACTCTCCGGCGGTGCGGACACCAGCATCGTCTCGGGCAAGTGCTACCGGTATCGCTACAAGATCTCGGACAACGTCGCCAACCAGTCGGCTGCCTCGGCCGTCTCGGCGGCCGCCAAGGTGGACACGTCGGCTCCGGCCCCGGCTCCGACCCTGACCCTTTCGGAAAATCCGACGAGTGCGAACCAGCACGTCTCGGGCACGACTCTCTTTTACAAGGGGGGCGCGGCCGGCGGAACCTTCAAGGTCACCGCCACCGGGCCGGCAGACTCGGAGACCGGGATCAAGCACGTCAGCTTCCCGAGCGTGGTCGGCCTCACGGGCGGAGGCACGAACGACACGGGCTCGCCCAACGAAGACACGTACAGCTGGTCGAACACGACGAGCGGCTCCCCGGCGGGCTCGGTGACCGCCACGAACAACGCCAGCTCGGCCGGCTCGGGAACGAGCTTCACACTCACGTCGGACACGACCTCGCCGACGGGCCACTCCGTTTCTCTCGCGGGCGCGGGCGCGCCTTACTACGGCTCCCTGTCCGTTCCGCTGACGCTGGTCGACGGAGGGGACGGTGCCGGAGCCGGCCTCGACACCGCTTCGCGCCTCGTCGAGCGCGAGTCGGGCGACCTGGCCGGCGACGCCTGTACGAACTGGTCGGGCAGCTGGTCGACGGTCACCCTCTCGGGCGGCGCCGACACCACGGTCG
>JBPCPR010000273.1:0-2815 GCA_050998925.1 Gaiellaceae bacterium | reverse complement strand
CTCAGGATCCCCACGCCGAGGAGCACCCTGCGGACGTCTCCCAGCTCGAGCCTTCCCTGCTCGGCCTGGTCGACCAGGCGGCTCCGAAGGCCGAGGCGCCGCGCCACGAGGAGCGCGATCAGGGATGTGAGGGTCATGATCCCGAACCCCCCGACCTGGACCAGGCCCATGATCACCACCTGTCCGAAATGCGTGTAGTAGGTCGGGGTGTCGACCACGATGAGCCCGGTCACGCAAACGGCCGAGGTGGAGGTGAAGATCGCGGTCAGGTACGAGCCGTTTCCCGGCCCGGTGGTCGAGATGGGCAGCCAGAGGAGCAGCGACCCGAAGAGGATCGTGACCGCGAAGGCGAGCACGATGAGCTGTGCCGGGTGGAGTGAAGCGAGTCGCTTCACGCGCCGCTTCCGGTCTCGGGCTCGAGGAGCCCGAGGCGCTTCGCGAGCCATGCCTTGGTGGTGGACTGCAGCGCGAGCGTCACCACGATCGCGAGCGCGACGACGGTCACCATCTCGTCTTCGTTCGGGACGCCCATGGCCAGGAGCAGGCCGGCCACGGCTGCCGGAACCACCCCCGTCTCCCGCGTCCAGCCGATGAAGACGATCTCGTTTCGTGTCCACCTGCCACGCCGGTCGGGGAGGAGGCACGCGAATACGGTCAAAGGTCTGGCGACGAAGATGAGGACGGCGAGGACAGCGAGCGCCGGCAGCAGGTTGTCGGCCATCGTCCCGAGCGGGAGGTTCGCGCCCAGCGTGACGAAGACCAGGAGCACGACGATGTTTGCCGTCAGCCTGGCGAACTGGTCGATCTCCTCGCAGGCGGGCTTCGAGACGCGCAGGCCGAGAAGCCCGGTGTTGCCCGCGATCAGCCCTGCGATGAACGCACCGAGATAGCCGCTACCACCCGCGGCGTCGATGGAGGCATAGCCTGCCGCGACGGCGAGCCCGACGACGATGGCGGGGAACTCGCGCCAGACACCGAAGCGGCGCTCCGAGACGACGAGTGCGAGCAGGACCCCGAGCACGATTCCGAGCACGGTCGAGATCGCGAGCTCCGCGAAGAAGTCGCCTGCCGCGCCCGCCCCGGACCCGCCTCCTTCGAGGATGAACGCAGCGATCGTCAGCGCGAGCACGGCGCCCGTGGGGTCGTTCAGTGCCGACTCCGCGATCACCGTCTGAACCACCTTCGGCCGCACCCGTAGGCGCTCGAAGAGCGGGATCAGAATCGCGGGGTCGGTCGGTGCGATGACCGCGCCGATCAGAAATCCCTCTTCGAAGGGAATGTCGAAGGCGACCGTCGCCGCAGCGCCCGTCACGACGGCCGTGATCACGACGCCGGGGACTGCCAGGAGCCCGAGTCCCACCCCGACGCGGGAGAGAATCCGAAGCGAGAGCTGGAGCCCGCCGTAGAAGAGGATGAGCGAGACGCCGAGCGTCAGCAGGAGCTGGACGCCGACGGATCCAACCGGGACGTCGAGCCAGTCGACCACCTCGGGGCCGAGCAACACGCCCCGCTGCGAGCAGGAGCACCATGCGCGGCAGGCGCAGGACGTCGGCGAGCACACTGGCGGCCAGGCCGGCGGCCAACATGATGGCCAGGATCTCCCTGCCCTCCTGCGGAGACACTGCGGCACGCATTGTCCTCGACCCCGTCGGACGGGAAGCGGGAGGCGCTTGGCCGGGTTAAGCCGCGGCGCGCTCGGCTGCCCGCTCGAGCTCGGAACAGACCTCGCGCGCGACATCCACGAAAGAGGTTCCCGAGGGGGAGCGGTACCGATGGCGGTGCCAGGCGATCCCGATCAGGCGCGGTGGCACACGCTCGAGATCGAGGATCGCGACTCGCTCGTCGTTTGGCTCGACGCTGAGCCGCGGCACGAGCGCGGCGCCGACGCCCGCCGCGACGAGGCCCTGAACGGTTCCGTTGTCGTCCGAGCGGAAGACGATGTTGGGCTCGAGCCCGCCGGTTCGAAGCGCTCCCTAGACCTCCACCATGCTGCGGCACTGGCGGAACCCGATCAACGGCAGCTCAGCGATCTCGCGGAGTCGCGGCGGAGTGTCGCGGCGGGCTAGTGGCGAGTCGGCCTGGACCAAAAGCACGTACGGGTCGCGCATGAGCTCCTCGACCTCGAACGGGCCCTCGTCGACGGGCGGCATCACGAAGGCGAGGTCGAGCTCGCCTCGCTCGACGAGCTGCAGGAGCTCTCCGTCGGAGTTGGACTCCGTGAGCCGGATCTCGACGTCCGGCCAGGCGCCGGCGAAACGCCGCAGGACTTCCGGGAGGATGCGGGCTCCTACGCTTTGATAGGTGCCCACGCGGAGCGTGCCGGCAGAACCTTCGGACAGCGCGGCGAGGTCTGCGCGAGCTGCCTGGAGGCGCGCCAGGATGCCCTCGGTGTGGCGAAGGAGCAGCTGCCCCGCCTCGGTCAGCGAGACCGGCCGCGGCCCGCCGGGGCGCTCGACCAGGCGCACGTCCACGATCCGCTCGAGCGTCGCGATCTGCTGGCTGATCGCAGACTGCGTATAGCCGAGCTTGGTCGCGGCGCGCCCGAAGGATCCTTCGTTCGCAACCGCCTCGAGCGCGGCCAGGTGCCGAAGCTCGACGCCCAGCCAACCATCATGTTCAGTAATGGAGTTCAACGAATACCCGACTTGAGCTTATCGACTCACTGGACGATGATCAAGGCATGCAAGTCGTCGCATTGCTGTTCATCGTGCTGATCGGGCCGCTCGCCTTGCTGTACGGCGTCGACTCGCGGGTCTATCGCGAGGACGACCGCCGCGGCTGGTGGCCCGGCGCGCCGCGGTAAATCCTCTAGGCC
>JBPCPR010000164.1:0-9264 GCA_050998925.1 Gaiellaceae bacterium | reverse complement strand
GTCTCGTCGTCGACCATGACGGCGCCATTGTAGGCCATGAAGAGCTTGTACGACGTGACGCCCTCGTCGGGCAGCTTCGCGAGCGCCTCGAGGCCGCCGCCGCCTTCGATGTCGGTGACGCCGATGTGGAAGCCAACGTCGATGACGGGCTTGCAGCGCTCGAGCTTCTCGAAGTAGTTGTCGAGCGCCTCCGGGAACGGGGTCCCCGGCGCCTGCATGCAGAAGTCGACGAGCGAGGTCGTCCCCCCGAACGCGGCGGCGACGGTGCCCGACGTGAAGTCGTCGCACGTCGTCGTGCCGCCGAAGAACATCTCGATGTGGGTGTGCGGGTCGATCGCGCCCGGGAGCACGTACTTCCCGGCTGCGTCGATGACCTTGTCGGCAGCGACATCGAGCGACGCGCCGATCAGGGAGATCGTCTCGCCGTCGAGGAAGACGTCGCCGACGTAGTCGTCGACAGCCGTGATGATCCGGCCGCCCTTGATCAGTACGGACATGGCTGACCTCCTGTTGTCTGACATCGACCCTAACGCTCATCCGGCCTCGTCAGCAAGCGCCTTCGCGACGTCCACGCCAACCGCAAGCGCGAGCTGGACGAGCACGCGGGCCTTCGGCCCCGCGAGGTCGCCGGCGAAGTGCGCGCCGGCCTCCGCAAGGTCCTTGCCGCCCCCTCTTCCGTAGACCGGCTTCACACGCCCGGCGAGGCAGCGAGAGCAGACGACCACGGGGATGCCGGCCGCGACCGCCGCCTCGACGCCGGGGAGGACGCGCTCGTTCGCGTTGCCGCGGCCGGTGGCCTCGAGCACGATCGCGCGGCTGCCCGACTCGATCGAGCAGCGCAGGAAGCGGTCGTCGCTGCCGGCATGGAGCCGGATCAGGTCGACGGGCGGCAGCGCGCCGTCAGGGCGGGGAAGCGGCGGGCTCCGGTCGGGTCGGCGACGGTAGCCGACCCGATCCCCGTCCACGTGGCCGATTGCCCCGTAGCCGGGGGAGCCGAACGCGGCGAGCGCGCTCGTGTGCACCTTGCGGACCTCCCGCGCCGCGTGGATCTCCCCGGCGAAGGCCACAAGGGCCCCCCGGTTTGCGGAGTCGGCCGCGAGCGCGACCAGGATCGCGTTCCGGAGGTTCCGGGGCCCGTCGGTATCGGCCTCGTCCGCCGCCCGCTGCGCGCCGGTGAAGACGACCGCCTTCCCGGACACGTGCAGCCGGTCGACGGCGTAGACCGTCTCCTCCATCGTGTCGGTGCCGTGTGTGACCACGGCGGCAGCGACGCCGTCGCGCCGGCAGTGTTCGGCGACGCGGTCGGCCAGGGAACGCGTCAGCTCGCCGTGCATGTCGAAGCTGGGCACATGGGCGAAGTCGTCGAGCTCGAGTGGAGGAGCGTCGGGCCAGCGAAGCATCTCGACGACCTCCTCGCCGCTCACGGCGGGCACGAGCTTGCCGCTTGCCGGATCGGCCCGCATTGCGATCGTCCCGCCCGTCGAGACGACGACGACCTTCACGCGCTTCCTATCGGCCCACTGACTCTGGAGCGCCCGCCGGAACCGCCGCCGCGGTGTCGCCCGCGGCAGCGTAGTCGTCCGCCGGCGTCTTCAGCCTGGTGCGCCTGCGGAGGACGACCGTCGCGACGAGGAGGAAGAGCCCGACGCCGACGAGGGAGACGACGGTCGTGGCGGTGCCGAGCGCATAGAGGTCCGGCCGGATGACCGAGCCCACCGTCAGCGCGAAGATCTCGAGCGGGAGTGTGTTCGCACCCGCGGCGACGAGGGCGGTTCGGTCGTACTCGTTCCACGCGAGGGTGAAGCCGAAGAGGAACGCTCCCAGCACGCCGGTCCAGACGAGCGGGAGGGTGACCTCCCGGAAGGTGCGGAAGCCGCCCGCCCCGAGGTCGCGGGAAGCCTCCTCGACGGCGTTGTCGTACCGGTTCCAGACGGCGACCATGATGAGGAACGCGAACGGGAGGCCCCAGACGACGTTGGTGCCGAGCGCGGTCTGCCACAGGCTCGTCCGCTGGTCCATGAAGCGCCAGAAGAACGAGGTCCCGAGGCTCAGCAGGATCCCCGGGGTCATGAGCGCGAGCATGATCAGGTAGAAGAGCGCGCCGTCGAACCGGAAACGCCTGCGATAACCCATCGAGAGGCTGAAGGCGAGGATCGCGACCACGAAGCCGCTCGCCAGCGAGAGCTGAACCGATCGGGTCGCCGTTTCGCGGATCGTGTCGGAGCGCGGGCCGCTCACGAGTTCGTCCCACCAGTGAAAGCTGAGCCCGCGCATCGGGAACGTCACGGCTCCCTGCGGCCCCTGCAAGGAGAGCGCGGCCATCACGATCATCGGTCCGTATAGGAAGAGCAGGAAGAGCAGGAAGTAGACCGCGAGGATCCGCTTCGTCCAGCGACTCCTGGGCACGGCTAGAGCTCCTCCCGGAGGTTCGAGAACCGGAGGAGGACGAACACTCCGATGATCATCGCCAGCACGAGGAAGACCGCCGAGGCCGCCGCCTGCGGGAACTGCACCGACGCCACCTGTGTCTGGACGATCGTCCCGACGGACGAGACCGTACCGCCGCCGATGATCCGGACGGTCGCGAACTCGCCCATCGTCAGGATGAAGACGAAGATCGAGCCGATCACGATCCCGGGCGCGGACTGCGGCAGGATGACCTCGCGGAAGGACTTGAACGCATTGGCTCCCAGGTCTCGGGCCGCCTCGAGCGAGCTTCGGTCGATCTGCGCCAGCATGAAGAAGATCGGCGCGACCATGAACAGGATGTAGAGCTGGAGCATGGCGACCGTGACCGCGAAGTCGGAGAAGAGGAGGATGTCGAGCGGCTCGCTGATCAGCCCGAGCTCCTGCAGCGCCGTGTTCAGCGCGCCCTGGCGGCCCATCATCGGGATCCAGGCCACCGCGCGGATGAGATAGCTCGTCCAGAACGGGGCGAGGGCGATGATGAAGAGAGCGATCTGGTAGCGCAGACTCGTGACGCAGATCGCGAGGAAATACGCCACGGGGAAGCCGAGCACGAGTGCGAGCCCGACGATCACGAGCGAATGCCAGAAGCTGTTCCAGAGCTGGTCCCAGTAGACGTTCGAGCTAAAGAGGAAGTCGTAGTTCTCGAGCGTCCACACGGAATCGAAGCCGCTGACCGTGCGCGTCCAGAAGCTGACGAGCACGATCATCGCCACCGGCGCGAAGACGAAGAAGAGCAGCCAGAGCGCGCCGGGCGTGACCCACGCGGCCGTCGTGAGGGTTCCACGGCGGCTTCGAGCCCCGCCGCCGCCCTTCTCCCCGAGCGCCGCCTCCCCGCCGACGACCTGCTCGGCCTGGACGATCTCGTCGACGTGGAGCCCTGCCGGCCGGCCCTCAGGCCCGGAGGAGCCGGACATCCTCCTCCTTCCAGGAGAGCCGCACGCTGCTTCCTTCCGTATTCCGGAACTCGGGATACCGGTCGCCCGAGACCTTTGCGACCAGGCGTCGTCCTCCGGCCGAGACGTGCAGCTTGACCAGGTCACCGAGGTACTCGACGACGTCGATCTCTGCCAGGATCTCATTCGGCCCGCTGGCGGCTGCGCCCTGCTCGACCTGCACGGCGGCGGCGCGAATCGAGACCACGGCCGGCTGCCCGACCGACGTGTCCACCCCGGGCGCGAGCCCGCGGATCTCCGCCTCCCCGCTGTCGACGGAGATCGCGTCGCCGTCGCGCCTGGCGACCGTGCCTTCGAAGATGTTGTTGTCGCCCATGAAGGTAGCCACCTCGACGTTGTCGGGCATGTTCGAGATCGTGTAAGGGTCGGCGACCTGCTCGATGCGGCCTTCGTGCATGACGACGATCCGGTCGCCGACGGACAGCGCCTCCTCCTGGTCGTGCGTCACGTGGATGAACATCAGGCCGAGCTGGCGCTGGAGCGCTCGCAACTCCACCCTCATCCGAAGCCGCAGGAGGCGGTCGAGGTCGCCGAGCGGCTCGTCTAGCAGCAGGGCCTTCGGTTCCATCACGAGCACTCGGGCCAGCGCGACCCGCTGCTGCTGGCCACCCGAGAGCGCGCTCGGCTTGCGGTCCGCCATCTCCCGCAGGCCGACCATGTCGAGTGCGCCCCTTGCCTTCTCGCGGCGCTCCTCCTTCGGGATGCCGCGCATCTTCGGCCCGAACTCGACGTTCTCCCGCACTGTCCGGTGGGGGAAGAGCGCGAAGTGCTGGAAGACGGTGGTGGTCGGGCGCTTGTCCGGCGGGAGCCCGAGCAGGCTCTCGCCGTCCAGGAGGATGTCCCCGCTCGTCGGCTCTTCGTGCCCACCGGTCATCCTGAGCGTGGTCGTCTTCCCGCAACCCGAGGGTCCGAGCAGGACGACATACTCGCCGTGGGCGATGTGAAGGTCGATGTCGTCCACGGCGGCGAGGTCCTCGCCGAACCGCTTGTTCAGGCTCTTGAGCTCGAGGCCGGCGCCGGACGGCGGGGGCGGGGAGGCCCCCGCCGCCGACTCCTCCTGTATCAGCGTCTGCTCCTCCGGCATCCGCGTCGCCTCAGCCTAGGCTGCCAGGAACTCGTTCCAGCGCTGCACCTGATGCTGCTGCTCGTCCATCAGCGAGTTCCACGAGCTGTAGCGGCAGGCCCGCTCCACGAACGAACCTCCGTCGCGAACCGATCCGACCGGGATTCCCTCCGTCTCCTGGCCGAAGGGGTTGGGGATCGGCTCGGCGGCCTCTTTCCCGTCGATCCAGTAGTCCCACTCGAAGGGCTCGACGAACTCGCGGCTCGTCTCCTGGACGGCGTTGTAGTAGCCCTGGCGCATCATGATCGCGCCGGCCTCGCCCTCGTGCCACCAGTTGATGTAGTCGAGACAGGCCTGGTACTTGGACGGATCGTCGGCCACTTGCGACAGGATTCCGTGTCCGCCGGCCCAGCCGCGGAAGCCGCCGGCAGGCGCGGCGTAGCGCGTCGGATGGCCGCTCGACTGGAGCAGCGCGACGGCAGGCGACCACATGGACTCGATCACGACCTCGCCCGATTGCATGAGGGTGACCGACTCATCGAAGGTCGTCCAGAACGCGCGGAAGTGGTTCTGTTTCTTCAGCTCGAGGAGCATCTGGATGAGGCCGTCGATTTCGTCCTTGGTCATGTTCCCGAGGTCGGCGAACTCCATCGCGCCCGAAGCCACCGCGGCGTTCGCGACGTCCTGCATACCAATGGAGGGGTCGTTCAGCACGGCGACACGGCCGCGCCACTCGGGGTTCAGGAGCTCAGACCAGTCAACGTCGCCGGGCTCCTTCTTGATGACGTCGCCGTTGTAGCCCATCGAATCCATGTTGAAGTTGTGCGGGACCATGTTCACGAACCCGGGCTCGTCGCCCGAGGTCTCGCCCGACCCGGGGTCGGCCCAGGTCGTGAGCTCGCCGTCTTCGGTCACGTACATCTTCCGGAAGGGCGCGTCGCCGTCGCCGGGCGAGCAGTCGGAGTTGCCCTCGTTCGCCTCGACGACGCCCGTCTTGTGCAGCTGCGTGACCTCATCCCAGCGCTCGATCTGGTTGATCGGGATCGGCACCATGTTGCCGCTCTCCCAGATCTGGTCGATGTCGTTGAAGTAGCCGGAGAAGATGTCGAGCGACTCCGGCTGGGTGACGACCTTGTTCCGTCCCGTCACCGTGTCGGTGACGTCGAACGCGAGCGTGAAGCCGAGGGCTGCCTCCGCCGCCGCCTTGATCGGGTCGATGAGGTCGACGCCGAGGCCCGTCACCCTGACCGTGCCGGTGAACTTCTCGGCCTCCTGGGTCCCGGCCTCCTCGGCCGCGCCGCCGCCGTTTCCGTCGCCGCCGCATGCTGCGAGCACCCCGCCGAGGCTCAGGGCGCCGGCGCCGTACAGCCCGCCCTTGAGGAAGGTGCGGCGGGTGAGATCCCTCCGCTCAATCTCGTCGAGCCAGTCCCTTTCAGTCATGAAACAACTCCTTTCTCCTTCGACGACCCCAGGGTTGGCGGGAATACGCGGACGACCGATCCCTGTCGACGAGAACTGCCCCACGTGCCGCTACCAACATGGAAAGGCTTGTATACGATCTCGCGCGGCGGGAGTCAATACCGGTCTGCGCAAAAGCCGGACTGCTCACAGTTCGATACCCGTTCGTGATGCCGGTGCCGTCAGGACGGCGGCAGGCGAATGGCGCGTGAAGAAGTCGCGCACGACGCGGTTGTGCTCCTCGGAGCTGTCGAAGATGGTCGAGTGCCCGGAGCCGGCCACGACGTGTTTCTCGGCTCCGGGGATGCCCTCGTAGATCGCGTCCTGACCGGCTCCCCCGGGCCCCTGGTCCCAGGGAGTCATCAGATCCCCCGAGCCCCCGAGCACAAGAGCAGGTGAGGTGATCCTCGGGAGCCAGTCTCGGAGGTCCATGTCGCACATCGCCTGGCAGGCGGCACCAAAGACCTCGACGTCGTTCGATTCGCGGAGGATCCGCTGCGTGTTGTCGACGGCGGCCCCGGCGCCCGGAGCCTCCAGGAACGCCTTCGAGAACGCTTGCCATGCGATCAGCTCTGCCAGCGTGCGGCTCCCCGGCCCATCCGGGTCGTTTCGCGCGATGTCGATCCAGTTGCGGAAGATGAGGCGCCCCGCGTAGCCGAGCTTCGCGGCAGCACAGTTGATGACCACCGAAGCGGTTCGCTCCGGGTACTTGCCGGCGAAGACGATCGCGATCATCCCGCCCATCGAGGTCCCGTGGATGTGGGCCCACTCGATGTCGAGGGCGTCCAGCAGGCCCGCCAGATCGTCGGCCCATACCTCCATGTCGTACTGCTGTACGGGCCGATCGGATTGCCCGTAGCCCCGCATGTCGTAGTCCACGACCCGGAAGTGGCGGGCGAGCTCGGGCGTGGCGAGGTCGAAGTTGAAGTGCCCGAACCCCGCTCCGTGGATCTGGGCCACCGGCTCGCCCTCGCCGGTGATCCGGTACCAGAGGCGAGCGCCGTTCACCTCCGCCGTTCCCTCCGTCGCGTCCGGTGGGGCGCCACTCACGACGCCGAGTATCTCACGATGTCTGACATCGTGCCTTATGAGCCGTTTCAGGTGAGCTCTACGAACCGACGGCTGTGATTCGGACGTGCTCCGGCGCCGTCGCGGCGAAGCGGTGCCGGAACGCGTCGGCGTCTCCGTTGTTCCCTTTCGGCAGCACACGGCGAACGAGCTGGAAGCTCGCAGGCTCCTCGGCGAAGGGATACGGGTCCACCCGGACCTGCCACGGAGCCACCGGCTCGATCGAGAGCGCCACCGCGCCGTTCGCGTAGTCCCGCGGAACCGGCTCGAGCGTCTCCGGCTCGCCTGTCTCGACGTCCCTCTGGCAGAAGTAGAGGGAGAGGCGGTCGTACACCTGTAGAAGCCTGTAGTTCGTCCAGAGCTCCTCCTCGTCGACTCCGAGCTGCACGGCGAGGCGGGCGCGGAGCTCCTCCTGCTCGGAGACGAAAGCCTCCACCTGGTTGCGCACCTCGTCGGCGAACGTGAGCTTCAGCGAGGGCTGCGTGCCGTAGCGCCCCCGGTAGATCCCGGCGCCGTGCATGGAGACGAGGAGGCCGGCGTAGGGGTCGTGGTCGAGAACCGCCGCGATCATCGCCCGGTAGAACGCGAGGTGCGACGGCACCTCGACGTCGAGGAAGTTGCGCGGCGCCCCGCCCTCGCGGTCGAGAGCCGGCGTCCGCTCCCAGACCGCCCAACCGTCGTCGTGGCGCGCCGAGGCGACGACGACCGACTCGAGCGGCGTCGGAGCGGCAAAGCCGGCCTCGTTCCCCCATGCGAGGGCGAACTGCGCCGAGAGGTCGGCGTGGTCCGGCTGGAGGACGACCTGCCAGGAGTCGCCGCGGTCCCGGACGATCATCGCCCCACCCGCTCGGCCGTCCAGGGCACGAGCCCGCCAGACGCGTGCAGCGCGAGCAGGATCTTCTCAGCGAGCATGTGCGGCAGCAAGTTCCTCCAGGTGCTCGACGACATCGTCGACCGAGACGACGTCGCCGTACTTCGCGTCGATGTCGTAGAGATTCGCCTCGTGTGCGGCATGATTGCGGTCGCCGACCGCCTCGCGCGGGACGATCGGACGGTAGCCGTGCTGGAGCGCGTCGACGACGGTCGCACGCACGCAGCCCGAGGTCGACGCGCCCGTGACGACGAGGCTGTCGCATCGGGCGGAGGCGAGCAAGCTCGAGAGCGGCGTACCGAAGAACGCCGAGGCGAACAGCTTGTTCAGCACCGGCTCGTGTGGCAGCGGCGCGATGCGCGAATCGATCTCGACCCAGCGGCTCCCCGACTGCAGCGTGAGCAGCGCGGGGACCTTGTCGATGAAGGCTGCTGCCGCGGCCCTATCCCCCTCCGTGTACGAGACCGTCGTGTAGACGACCGGGACCTGCGCCCGGCGAGCCTCGTCGAGCAGGCGCCCGATCGCCGCGACGACGCCGTCGAGCTCGCAGACGAGCGGCGACGCCGGGTCGGTGAAGCCGACGTTGACGTCGATCACGAGGAGCGCTGGGCGCCGGCCGAAACCGGTGCGCCCGTGGAAGCCCTCGTGCCTGACCGACTTCACGGCTCCGGGATGCCGTCACCCAGGCGCACGCGCGCCAGGGCGGCCTCGCCGTGCTCGAGCGGCGACCACCGCAACGGCCTCGCGGGCGCGGGCGGCTCGAGCCCCGTCTCCTCCTTGCAGACGGCCATCACCTGCTCGAGCGGAGGGCCGAAGTCGAAGGGCAACGGCTCGCCCCGCTCCTCACGCTGCCGCGAGCGCTCAGCCTCGGTCGCGTCGGCGTCAGCCGTGCCGTCTTGCGCGATCACGACGCCGTAGCCGGCCCGCGCGTGTTCCCGTGATACGAGCCCGTACGAGACGTCCCGGGCCACGATCTCGGCGGGACGATCGAGCCGGTCCTTCCAGCCGCCGCCGCCGGCGGTGCGGAAGACGAGCATGTCGCCCGGCTCGACGACGACGTGGTCGCACTTGGACGGCAGCCGCTCCTCGGTCCCGTCGGCCCGGCGCAGGATCTTCTCCGAGCGCCCTCCGGGCTCGCCGCCGAGCACGCCCCAGGGCCGCGTCAGCCAGCGGTCGTCATGGATCGAGACCTCACCCGGCTCGAGGTAGATGTAGCGCTTCTCAACACCGTTGCCGCCGCGGTGGAAGCCGGCGCCGCCGGAGTCAGTCACGGTCGTGTAGCCGTCGATGCGAAGGGGGTAGTAGACCTCGAGATACTCCGTCGGGATGTTCTCGAACAGCGGCCACCACGAGTGGCCGTCCATCCCGTCGCCGATCGGTCT
>JBPCPR010000183.1:0-3298 GCA_050998925.1 Gaiellaceae bacterium | reverse complement strand
TCGCCATCGGAGCGTCCTCGGGCATGAAGATCGTCGCCTCGACGCCCGCCTCCCTGGCCGCCCACGCAACCGCCTGGCCGTGGTTGCCGGCGCTCGCGGTCACGACGCCCGCGGCCCGCTCCTCCGGCCCGAGGGTGGAGACCCGGTTGACGGCGCCCCGAATCTTGAAGGAGCCCGTCCGCTGCAGGTTCTCGGCCTTCAGCCAGAGGGGCCGCCCCGAGAGCCGGCCGAGCGTCTCCGAGGAGTAGACGGGCGTGACGCGGGCGATGCCCTCGAGGCGCTCTTTCGCGGCCTCGATGTCTGCGAGCGTGGGTGCCGTTCGCGTCGCCATCGCCATCTACTCGATCCTGAACACCTGTTGCATGATCTCACGCACCGCGCTCAGGGGATCGAGCTCGCGGCGTTCGACCAGCTCGAGCAGACGGCGGAGCTCTTCGTCTCCAGCCACAGCTTGCTCCAGGTGCGCCTTGGCGCGGCCACTCGCCAGCGCATAGACCTGACCGGCGAGGTTCGAGGCGCGGCGCTTCGTCAGCAGCCCTGTCTCCTCGAGGTGCCCGCGATGCGCTCCGACCGCGTCCCAGAGCTCCTCGACGCCCTCGCCGGTGTGGGCGTCCGTCAGGACGATGGGGATCTCCCACGCGCGCTCCGTGTCGAGGGCGAGGATCGAACGCACCTCGCTCTCCATGGTCGTCGCGCCCGCTCGGTCCTTCTTGTTGACGGCGATCAAATCCGGGATCTCCATGATCCCGGCCTTGAGCGCCTGGATCGAGTCGCCGGAGCCAGGCATGAGGACGAGCAGCGTCGTGTCGGCGATCGCGACGATCTCGACCTCGCTCTGGCCGGTCCCGACCGTCTCCAGGAAGAGGAGGTCCTTCCCGGCGGCGTCGAGGACGAGCGCAGCCTGAAGGGTTGCCTCGGCAAGCCCACCGAGATGCCCGCGCGTGCCCATCGACCGGATGAAGACGTCCGGGTCGAGGAAGTGGTCGGCCAGCCGGATCCGATCGCCGAGGAGCGCCCCTTGGGTGAAGGGGCTCGAGGGGTCGACAGTGACGACGCCCACCGTCTGCCCTTCGGAGCGCACATGCCGGACGAGCGAGCTGACGAGCGACGACTTGCCGGCGCCGGGCGGGCCGGTGACTCCGACCATGTACGCGTGCCCGGTTTGGCCGTACAGCTCCCTGACCACGTCCTCGGCGAGGGAATCCGCGCTCTCGACGAGAGTGATGGCGCGAGCCAGCGCCCGACGGTCGCCGGATCGGACGCCCGCGACGAGCTCGTCGAGGCTCCAGCTCCGGGCCATCAGGGCGTCGGGACCGCGGCCGGCTCCCGCTCCTCGACCCCCGAGAGGAGCACGACCGCAAAGCACGCGGCTACAGCGCAGAGCACCGCCGAGATGCCCCAAGCTGCCCGCGCGCCGAACCCGTTCGTGAGCGGACCGGCCACGATCATCCCCAGGCCGAAGAACGAATAGCCGACGCTCATGACGACTGTGAAGGCACGCCCGCGGAGGCGGTCCGGCGCGTTGCGCTGGACGAGCACGGCGTTGCAGACGACAACCGCGCCGTTCCCGAGGCCCGAGACGACCACGAACGCCGCCGCCACCCAGACGTTCGGAGACAACGCACCCGCCGCGAACCCGACCGCGAGCAGCACGACACCCGCGACGTACGGGCCGCGAATCCCGAAGCGGTGGATGAGACCGCCTCCGGCGAGGCTCCCGATCGTCAGCCCGACCGCGGCGGTCGCCACGAGCAGGCCGTAGCCGAAATCCCCGGCATCGAACTCGTCCTTGGCGAGAACGATCTCCGAGACGTTCCCGATCGCCTGCCCGAGCGTCACGATGCTCCACGCCACGAGAATCGTCAGGAGCCCGCGCGAGCGCGTCACCATTCGCAGGCCTTCGACGAGGTCGCGGCGGTGGCCCGCGCTCGGGCTTCGGTGTCGCTCCTCGAGGCTCTGGCGAATGCCGAGGATGAAGAGCGCCGAGACGACGAACGTGCCCGCATTGAGCCAGTACGCCGCATCGGACCCGACGGTGGCGACCAAGGCCCCGCCTGCGAGGGCACCGATCGCCCAGGCGAAGTTCTCGGCCGACTGGAGGATCCCGTTCGCATGGCCGAGATCCTCGTCCCCCACGAGGTTCGGGAGCCCGGCGAACACCGTCGGCCTGAAGAGGCTCGTCGCAACGCCGATGATCAACGCGAGCCCGACGATCTGGCCGGCGCTGGTCGTGAACGGGAGAACGCAGAAGACTGCGGCCCGCAGCACGTCTGCGGCCACCAGGATGTTGCGACGCGGCAGACGGTCGATGAGCGGCCCGAGCAGGATCCCGACGAGGATGATGGGCAGGAAGTCGGCGATCAGGAGTGCACTGACCCAGTTGGCATCCCCGGTCCGGTCGTAGACGTCGACGACCAGGGCCACGAACGCGAGCCACGTGCCGATGCTTGACGCGAACGTCGCGAGGAAGAGCCGCCTGAAGCCCGCCGCCTCCGCGACCAGCCCCAATCCGGCGCGGCTCCGGCCCGACGTCACGCGCCGCAACCTAACACCGCGAGATCCCGGAGTCGCCCCCCGGCGAAGGTTCGGATGACTCTAGGCGACGGTCTGTGACGAAAGAGGAAGGACGCGCGCAAGCGCGGTGATGAAGAGCTCGTTCTCGTCGGGCGTCCCGACCGTCACCCTGATCGCAGTGGGGGCGCCGAATGGTGCGAGCGGGCGGACGATCACCCCATCGCGGAGCAGAGCGTCGAAGAGCTCGCGCGTATCCCGGCCGACGTCGAGGAAGAGGAAGTTCGCCACCGCCGGCCCGGCCACCTCGACCGGCAGGGCCGCGCAGGCCCGCATGAGCTCGCTCCGGCCCTCGGCTGTGACTCGGCGCCGGCGGGCCAGCTCGGCATCGTCGCCCAGGCTGGCGAGCGCCGCGTCCTGGGCGGCCTGGTTGACGTCGAACGCGTTTCGCACCTTGCCGATCGCCTGGACGACGTCCGCGGGGCCGACCCCGTACCCGACCCGGAGGCCCGCGAGCCCGTAGATCTTCGAGAACGTCCGGAGGACCAGGACGCGGCGACCGTCGCGCTTTAGATATTCCTCGATGCCGTCGGGATAGCCGGGCTCGTCGATGTACTCGAAGTACGCCTCGTCGAGGACGGTCAGGACGTGCCCGGGCACGCGCTCGAAGTATGCATCGATGGCCTCCCGCTCGATCATCGTGCCGGTCGGATTGTTCGGGTTGCAGAGGTAGACGATCTTCGTGCGCGGCGTCACCTCGGCGAGCAGCGCCTCCGGGTCATAGCGG
>JBPCPR010000173.1:0-6266 GCA_050998925.1 Gaiellaceae bacterium | reverse complement strand
TCGAGCGTCCAGCTCGAGTCCGCCGCCGTATCGGAGAGGACGGCGAAGTAGTCGGCGTCGGCGTTTTGGTTACTCCACATGACCCCGAGCTTGTTGCCGCCGAAGGCGATCAGGGAGGAGATGTCGTCGGATGTGACCGAGGTGCCGCTGACGCTCGGGACGAAGGGGATGCCCCAGGCCGTATCGGTGCAGGCCGGGTTGCAGACCGTCGAGTTGAGCCAGAGCTTGCCGCCCTGGACCCAGGTCGCCCACAGCTGTCCGGTCGAGTCCTTGGCGAGCACGAGCGTCTCGAGGCGGAAGTTGTTGATCGAGACCGGAAAGCCCGGGTCGCGCGTGTAGACGTTGGTCGTGGCGTTGTAGCTGAAGCGGTAGAGGCGGCTCGGGTAGCCGGTCGCGGGCGACTCGCTGAAGACGTGCGAGGCGATGTAGAGCTTGCCGCTCCCGGCGTCCCAGAGCGTGTCGGCGCGGGTGCTGCCCCGCTCGTCGAGCGCGACGCCCGTGTCGACCCAGGCCTGCGTGGCCGGGTCGAGCCGGAAGATGTGGAAGTCGCCGCTGGCCGCGTGCCACATGCTCGCCCACCAGTAGCCGTCGTTTCGCCACACCTTGCTCTCTGGCTTCGAGCCGGTGGGAGCGGAGCCGGCGCCGACCGTGGAGGGGCCCTGGTAGCCGATGTCTCCGGGCGCGGCTCGAGCCGCTTCGGGCTGGCTCAGCGCCAGCCCGAGCAGGGCTGCCGCGAGCAGGGCCAAAAGCCACGCCTTCGCGAGGCGCAAGCCGCCACCCCCCTCAGTGGGAACGCCGCAGACCAACCTAACCGAACCCCTCCTCCCCCAAGACGCCGCTGCTCTCCAACACCATTGCAGCGCGGCCTTCGAAGGTCAAGGGCCGACCGGCCCAGATCCGGGCTCGCTGAGACCTAGCCGCGGACGAGGCTCGCTCCTTCCATGTCCGCGGGGACCTCCTCACCGAGGAGGCGCAGGAGCGTCGGAGCGACGTCGCGCAGGTCGCGTTCCTCCGCCCGGCCCGGTTCGACGCCGTCCGCGACCAGGATGTAGAGGCCCTCGTGGCTGTGGTTCGCGTCGTCAGGGCCGGTGTCGTTCTCGAAGACGTGCACGGTGCCGGTCCCCACCTGGCCGATGCTTCGCCAGTAGAGATCCCCGAAGTAGACGAGCAGGTCGGGAGCGATGCCGCGCGTCTCGTCGTAGAGCTCGTCCGCGCGGTGGGCGACAGTTCCGATCGGGCGACCCTGGTCGTCGCCGAGCGCTTCGAGGCGGTCCTTCAGCTCGGCCCGCACCTGTTCGTACTCGCCCGCCGGAACGATGCCCTCCGGCTCGCGGCCCTCGACGTTCAGGAAGAGCCGGCAGTAGTAGCCGCCCTCTCCCCAAGCCGCCGTACGGCTCCAGTCGATCAGGTCCGGCGTCAAGCGGGTCGGGCCCTCTGGCTCCTCCTTCAGATGGAGGTACCCCTCGCGACGGAGCCACTCGTTCACACAAATGCCTCCGTCCATCCGCTTGGCACCGTGGTCGGAGACGAGCAGGATTGCCGTGTCCTCGTCTGCGAAGCGGAGCAGGCGGCCGAGCTTCTCGTCGAGGGCGCGGTAGTAGTCGAGCATCGCCTGCTCGTAGCGGTTCCCGGCCTCGTGAAGTCGATGCTCGGAGTCGGTAAAGCGCCAGAAGCCGTGGTGGATCCGGTCGGTGCCCATCTCGACCATGAAGAACAGATCCCAGGGGCGCGTCTCGAGCAGGTGCTCGGCGACCCGGAAGCGTTTCTCGGTCATCTCCTCGATCTCTTCGAGCAGGCGGTCCTTGTCGTCCGTACGAAAGTTCCGGACGTCGACCAGGTAGCGGCCCACGAGCGCCTCGATCTCGTCCTTCAGCCCGGCCGGATACGTGTACTGGCTCGTCTCGGTGTCAGGGGTCAAGAAGCACGAGACCATGACGCCGTTCACGCGGCTGACCGGGTAGGTCTGAGGAACGCCGAGCACGATCACGGGCCGGCCCCGCGTCGACAGGAGATCCCAGACCCGCGGGACCTGCACGGAGCGAGAGTCCGCGAAGGCGAGGCCGTCGTAGGAATGGTCGCGCCGGTTTCGGAAGCCGTAGAAGCCGAGCGAGCCCGGGCTGCGCGACGAGGTCATGCTCGACCACGCCGGCACCGTGATGGGCGGATCGCAGCTGCGCAGCACGCCCCAGGCGCCTCGCTCCGTCAGTCCGCGGATCGTCGGTAGCTGGTCGAGCCACTGGTCGAAGACGAGCTGCGGCGCCGCGCAGTCGAGTCCGATGACGAGCGCCCTGGAGGCCGGGGAGCTCACTCCAGGTAGCCGAGATCCGTGAGCCGGCGTTCGAGCTCGGCCTGCTGCTCAGGGGTATAGGAAGTGTCGATCTCGGGCTCCTCGCTCGAAGCGTCGGTGAGAGCGTGCAGCCGGTCCCGGAGCTCGGCGGCGAGCTGCGGCTGCCGGTCGACGAGGTTCGTCTGCTCGGACGGATCGCCGGCCAGGTCGTAGAGCTCCTCGGGAAGCTCCTCGTTGAAGAGTCCGCGCACGTACTTGTACTGCGGGGTTCTGACGCCGGTCAGCCATTGGTCGGGGCTCGGGGTCGTTCGCCCGCCGCTCGCCTCCACGTAGATCGCACGGTCGTGAAAGCCGTCCAAGCCGTCCAGGGTGCCCCGGAGCACCGGCGTTAGATCGCGGCCGCTCAGCGAGCTGCCGTTCCCGCCCGACAGCCCGAACGCGGACACGAGCGTCGGGAAGAGGTCGACGTGGCTCACGAGCTCTTGATATTCGGTGCCCCGCGGAAAGAGGCTGGGGCCGTGGAGGAGCAGCGGAACGTGGACCAGGTAGTCGTAGACGTGGTACCCGTGCCCCAGCCAGTTCAGCGTGGCCTCTCCTCTACCACCGCGCATCCGGTCGGCTCTCTCGAGCACGAGGGGCATGAACCGGCGCAGCTTTCGCGCGCCGGGAACGTGCCGCTTCACCTGCTTGAGCGGTTTCTTGAGCCGGCCCACGACGGTTCCGATCCGCGAGTCGGAGACGTACTCGCCGTGGTCGCCGGTCAGAACGAGGGCAGTGTCCTCCGGCAGCCGCACCAGGAGGCGTCCGAGCTGCGCATCCAGCGAGGAGACCGCGCGGTCGTACAAGCTCGAGCCGAACTCGGCCCGATCGTACTCGGGCATGACGCGGCGCGGGTTGTGGAGCTCCCAGAGGTGCAGAAACCCGAACCACGGGCTCGGCGTTTCGGCGGTGAGCCGTTGGATCAGAGTCTCGCCCCACGAGGTGTCCAGCGTGTCGGAGTAGTCGCGGTGGGTGTACTCGTCGAAGCCTCGGTCGAGCCCGGTCATCGGCGCGAGCGGCCCTGTCACCTCGGCCCAGGTGTTGTATCCCGCCTCGCGAAACCGCTCCGCGAGAGTCGGTAGATCGGGGCGGAGCCTCGCGTCGGCAAGCGAGCGGATGCCGTGGACGAACGGGTACGTGCCCGTGAGGATGCTGGCCGTGCAGCAGGTCGTCATCGAGGCCGGCGCGAAGGCGTTCGTGAAATAGCTCGACCGGCGCCTGAGCTCGTCGAGGACGGGAGTCTTGCAGCGGCGGTCGAGACCGCTGGCCCGGTCAGCACGAAAGGCATCGACGAGGACGAAGAGCACGTTCATCGGGCGGCCTCCGCGCTGAGCAGGACGGCCTCGGCCTCCTCGCGCCGCGCCTCGCGGCGGAGGGCCCAGATCACGGAGCTGCTGAGGGCGATGAGGATCCAGAAGTAGCGTTGGTAGGAGAGGTGCAGGAAGAGCGCCGTCGCCATGTACGCGAGGAGGCTGAAGAAGAAGGAGAGCGCCAGCAACTCGTACTCGGGCCTGCGCCCACGCCAGTACCTTGCAGTGCGATGGAGGCAGACCAGCGTCGTCCCGACCAAGGCGAGGAAGAGCGACAGGCCGAGCAGCCCCGTGTCGGCCGAGAGCTCCAGGTACAGGCTGTGCGCACGTCGTTGGTTGTCGAGGTAGCGGAGCCCGAGCTGGTTCGCGTTCTCACGCGAATACTCCCTGAAGTAGACCCCGGGGCCCACGCCCGCGATCGGGTGATCGACGAAGGTGGAGAACGCGGCGAGGTTCTCCGTCTGCCGGCCACGGAGGGCACCGTCAGCCTCTGACGGCTCGTCCGAGTAGAGCGAGGTGATGCCCTGAAGCGAGTCGATCCGGGTCACGTAGTCCGGGACCGCGATGACGACGGCGGCCGCCGCCACGACGACGATGGCCAGGAGGTGTCGAACCCGGATCGCGCGGAAGATGGCCATCGCGAAGAGCACGAGCGTCAGGGCGACGGCGGCACTTCGTGAGAACGTGAGGAGGAGGCCCCCGAGGATGAGGATAGCGGCGCCGCGCGCGAGGAGGCGGTTCCTGATCGACGGCTCCCTCCAGGCGCGAATCAGAGCGAGCGGTAGGAGCACAGCGAGGATCTGCGCGTAACGGTTCTCGCTCCCGAGCGGCCCTCCCAGCCGCGGGCGGAGCTCTTTCGGCCCGAGGCTGTCCGACGCGACGCTGAAGCCGCCTCCGTCATCCAGGCGGTCTACCTGAGCGAAGCCGCCGATCTCGTTTCCGTAGGACTGCGTCACCTCCTGAAAGATCGAGAACGTACCCAGCACGCTTCCTGCGAGCAGCAACACCCAGACGATGCGGGTGAGCGTGCGCGGCGAGCGAACCGCGTTCGACACGAGCAGGAACAGAAGGAGGCCCTCGGTCAGGTACAGGCCGAGTGCCCGCTTCGTGATCGCCGGCTCTCCGGAGATGAGCGCCGACACGAAGAGCGCGGCGAGGAATAGGAGGGTGAGCGGCAGCACCGGCGTGATCGCGAGCGGCTGGCGTTGCGCCAGGACGTGACGCGCAAGTGGGATCGCGAGCAAGGCCGTGAACGACCACGCGAGCGTCGGCGGGACGCCATGGAACCTCGACAGGATGACGCCGGCGTTGATGTAGAAGAGGAAGAAGAAGACGAGGGTCGCGACGTCCGCCCCGCGGTGTTCACGGTCGGCAGAGAACACGGGAACCTCGGACCCGGCAGACCTCCCAGGTGAGCGGCGGGGAAGGTGCAGGGTGGTGGGAGTGCCGAGGGCGCTCACGGTCGCATGGGTCTCTTGTGATGGGGATTACGCTCTGCTCGCGGGCGATCGGTCGGCAGCCGGAGCGCCCGCACGTTGTACAGGAGCCGGTAGCGGAGGTAGCGACCGAGCTTGGCCCAGCCACCGTGGAACTTCCGTCCGGAAGTCAGGACGACGAGGCGTCTTGCGCCCGAGTAGGCTACGCGCCCCCCCGCCGCCTTGATCGCCGGTCCGACGTTCAGGTCGTCCGTCAGAAGTCCCCGGTCGTAGAGCGGCAGGAGCGCAGACCGGCTAACGGCGTAGTTGCTGCCGCGTGTCGTCGGAATCCGGAGCACGGCGCGCTTGACCCAGCGCGCCCCGTGATGGGCTGCGATCCGCGCCCGCACCGACCAGAGCGGCCGCAGGTCGTAGAAGCCGACGTGCGTGTACGCAGCCTTCGCTCCGTCGCGGAACTGCGCGACGTACCAGTCGAGGAGCTCGGTCGGGCGCGGGATTCGGGTGTCTGCGTCGAAGAGGACGATCGTGTCCGCAGCCGCCGCACGGATGCCGGGAATGCGGGCGGTGAAGCACACCGCCTCCCCCGCTCTCCAGACGGACGGCACGGCCACGGCCCGGATGCCGATGTTCCTGTACGTCTCGAGCGCTGCCGGAGGCTCGTCCTTCGGGTAGTTGTTCACGACCAGGACGAATTCGAACGAGTGCGGGCCAGAGTACCGCCCGAGCTCCAGCAGGACGTCGAGGACATTTTCGAGGTCCGCCTGAGCGTTCACAGGGATGACGATGCTCGCGGCAGGCGGCAGCTCGGTGTCCCCCCGGAGGGCGGCGACGCAAGCGCGCAAGTCGGCGTTCGTGGTGCGCTGCTCAGCGAGCATCGGCGACGCTTTCCCTCGGGCTTGCATCCGTCCCCGACGTCTTCGCTCGCCGCGGTTCCCAGCGGTCGATCCGATGCCCCCTCACGAGATTCCAGATGGCCTGCAACGACGCGAGGTTCACGAAGCAGAAGAACGTCGCGACGACGAAAGGCCTTCGCCGGGCGATGGGCCGATCGGCGAGCAAGGCTCCTGTCGCACCCGCCCCGTAGACCGCCAGCTGGATCACCGTGGCAACTCGGTACAGGCGTCCACGGCGCCAGAGAGACGGGCTTGTCACTGCGATCACCATAAGGGGAAAGGTCATCATGCGCCTCAAGAC
>JBPCPR010000154.1:0-6710 GCA_050998925.1 Gaiellaceae bacterium | reverse complement strand
CCTCTCCTGGGGGAAGCTGATCGAGAACGCCTTCGAGGGAAACGCGATCTCGGTCGGCGCCTGGTGGGCGATTGTGCCGCCCGGGATCGCGGTGGCAATCGTGATCCTCGGCTGCACGATGCTCGGTCAGGCGCTCGAGAACACGCTCAACCCGCGCCTGCGCGTGGGCCACCTCTCCGTGCGGCGGTTCCGGCTCCGAACGCTTCCGGACTCGATCGACGTCCCGACGCCGCGGCCCGCCCGGAGCGGCAGGTGAGTCAGCCCCTGCTCCGCGTGGAGAGCCTCCACGTCTGGTTTGAGCTGAAGCGAGGAGCCGAGCTCCACGCCGTCAAGGGGATCTGCTTCGATCTCGACCGCGGCGAGAAGTTCGGGCTCGTCGGCGAGTCGGGCTGCGGGAAGACCACGTCGATCCTGGCGCTGATGGGCCTCTTGCCGCCGAACGCGACCGTGGCCGGAAGCGTCTTCCTCGACGGCGAGGACATCCTCTCCAAGGGCGAGGAATCGGTCAGCCCGCACCGCTGGAAGGACGTGGCGATGATCTTCCAGGGCGCCATGAACGCCTTCAACCCGGTGAAGACCGTGGGCGACCAGATCGTGGAGCAGATGAAGCTCCACGGGGTCGCCGAGGGCAAGCAGGCCCGCGATCGGGCGGGGGAGCTGCTCGAGACCGTCGGGATCGCCGCCGCTCGCGCCGACCGGTACCCGCACGAGTTCTCGGGTGGGATGCGGCAGCGGGCCGCGATCGCGATGGCACTCGCGTGCAACCCGAAGCTCCTCCTCGCCGACGAGCCGACCACGGCGCTCGACGTGATGGTGCAGGCCCAGATCCTCGAGCTTCTGACCGGGCTGGCGAGCGACTTCGGGCTGGCGCTCGTCCTCGTCACGCACGACCTGCCCGTCGTCGCCCAGGTGTGCGGCCGCGCGGCCGTCATGTACGCGGGGGAGATCATGGAGAGCGGCCCGACGGACGCTCTCTACCACGACCCGCGCCATCCCTACACTCGGCTTCTCTTCGCGGCGACTCCCGACTTGCTCGGCGAGGGCGACATCGCCTCGATCCCGGGCTCTCCTCCGCGGCTCGACCGCGAGATTCCTGGATGCCCCTTCGCGCCGCGCTGCGACCGGACGTTCTCACCGTGCCCCACGGTCAAGCCTCGGCTCCTCCAGGTCGCCGCCGGCCATGAGGCGGCCTGCCACCTGAACGACCCGGCGATGGCGCAAGCCTCGTGAGCGTCCCTGTGAGCGCGAACGGAAGCGAGCCACTCCTGGCGGTGGAGGGGCTCGTGACGCGGTATCCGGTCCCACGCGGCATCGTCGGCTCCCTTGCCCTGCGCCCGAAGCAGCACGTGAACGCCGTGGACGGTGTCTCCTTCACGGTCGCCGAGTGCGAGATGATCGCGCTCGTCGGCGAGTCCGGCTGCGGGAAGACCACCACCGCCCAGTCCGTGCTGCGGCTGGTGGAACCGGATGCCGGCACGGTCCGCTTTCGGGGCCGGGAGCTGACCGATCTCTCGAACCGGGCGTTGCGGCCACTTCGCAGGCAGATGCAGATGATCTACCAGGATCCCTACGAGTCGCTCGACCCCAGGTTCCGCGTGCGGTCGACGGTCGAGGAGCCGCTCCTCGTGCACGGTGTCGGCTCCCGGGCCGAGCGGCGCCGACTCGTGGAGGAGGCCCTCGTGCGCGCGGGCCTGACTCCGCCCGAGCTCTACGTCGACCGGTTCCCGCACGAGCTCTCCGGCGGACAGCGGCAGCGGGTCGCGATCGCCGCGAGCCTCGTGCTCGACCCGGAGCTACTCGTCGCCGACGAGCCCGTCTCGATGCTCGACGTCTCCGTGCGCGCCGGCGTCCTGCGGCTCCTGGACGGGCTGCGGCAGGAAGGCCTCGGGATCCTGATGATCACGCACGACCTCTCGACCGCCGCCCACTTCGCGAACCGGATCGCGGTCATGTACCTGGGGCGGATCGTCGAGGAGGGACCGGCGCGGGAAATCGTTCGGAATCCGCAGCATCCCTACACGAAGGCGCTCCTCTCGGTCGTCCCGAAGCCGGACCCGCGAGAGCGCTCCCGTCCCCAGATCCTTCAGGGAGAGACGCCCGACCCAACGCACATCCCGGTCGGCTGCCGCTTCCACCCCCGCTGCCCGATCGCCATTCCCGAGTGCAAGCAGGTCGACCCGGAGCTCCTGCGCCCAGCGGGGAGCCGGTCGCCCGAGCACGTGGCAGCCTGCATCCGGGCCTAGCCCGGATGCCCTCGGCGGAAGACTCCCGCGGCCGTCAGAGACATTGCCATGGGTCTGGCCCCTGGCCATGTCCGCCCTGGCCATGGCCGCGGCACACCCGCTCGACCGCTGGCCCGGCGGACGCCTTTGGCGGCGCCTGTTCCCCGCGCATTGGCAGAAAGGGACATGGCCGGGGGCCTGGCCCCGGCACATGGCTCGAGGAGACCTGTCAGGGGTCTGTCCTCGACTCGTCTGGTCAAACCAGGTCTCTGGGGACACTGTGGGTTCGCTCGTTCTCGAACACGCGCTCGTCCCCCTCGAATGCCTCGATCCGGTTCCGCGTGTGGAACTGCTTGGCGTCGCACCACATCTCGCTGACCGTCTCGACTCGGGTGCGCCAGTCGCCACGGCCGATTGCCACGAGGCCCTCGCACCGCACCCGGGCCGACAGCGGCTTTCCCTCGACGATCGTGAAAACCTCCCGCCCGACGTCCTCGAGCTCGACTCCGTTCGGCAGGACGCGCCTGCCGCCCCCGTACTCGTAGGTGAGCGTGACCGAGCCCGTCGCCACGTCGCGCTCGATGCTGCGGGCCGTCGACCCGGCCGTGACCTCGTCCACCTCGATCGGCGCAGAGCCTTCCGGCGACTCGAACGGCGCCAACTCCTGATCCTCGGCTCGGGTCGGGCGCACGGGCAGTTCCAGGCGGCTCGAGCCGGCGAAGAGGGAGAGGGTCACTGGCTCGGACGATGGCCACGCCCACGGCCAGTAGGTCGGCGAGACGGCGAGCCGCAGCCGATGCCCGATCGGGAACGAGTGCGCGATCGCGTTCAGCCTGACCCGGACCTCGTAGCGCCGGCCGGGCTCGAGTGGCTCCGGCGCTTCGTGGGTCTCCCGGTGCGTGAGGTTCAGGAGGCCCCGCGTGACGAGGGTCGACCCGCCGTTCGGCGCCACGTCGCAGAGCCGGACGGCGACGAGGGCGTTCGGGTGGTCGACGGCAAGCGAGAGCACGGCTTCCGGGAAGCCGAGGAGCTCGAGCCGCTCGTTGAGAGGAGGCGAGTCGAACGTGAGGGAAAGCCCGTCCTCGGACCGCTGGTCCGGCGGCTGGTCGAGCCCGTCGCCGTAGGGACACCAGAGCCCGGCGTCGAGCCCGCACGCCTGCGCCCCCAGGACGTCGAGCCGCACCTCCTCGCCGGAGCCGCGGTCGAGCGTGC
This sequence comes from Gaiellaceae bacterium, assembly GCA_050998925.1. Taxonomy (GTDB): domain Bacteria; phylum Actinomycetota; class Thermoleophilia; order Gaiellales; family Gaiellaceae; genus DASQGA01. The sequence continues at coordinate 3,276 of JBPCPR010000154.1, read as the reverse complement.
CGTCTCCGAGCACGAGCCGGCGGAGCTCGTAGCCTGTGGGAGGCCAGGCCGGCTCCGCCACCCAGCGTCCCGGCCGCTCTTCCGGCTGGGCGTCCGGCCCGGCCGAGTCCTGCATCCAGGCGCGCAGCACCGGTTCCTGTTCGATGCCGTTCTCCTCGCCCTTGAGCCAGCGGTCCCACCAGCGCAGGCACTCCTGGAGGAAGCCGATCTGGGGTCCTGGCAGGGCGTCGTGCGGAAAGCCGTGTCCCCACGGTCCGATCAGGCCCTTGCTGATCCCCGGCAGCCCTTCCAGGAGCCTCGGAATGGCGTTCGAGTACCCGTCCACCCAGCCTCCGATCGCGTAGACGGGGCACTCGATGGCGGCGAAGTCCTCGCAGACCGAGCCGTGTTGCCAGTACGCGTCACGCCGTTGGTGCGCGAGCCAGGCCTCGACGTAGGGCGGTGTCTCCTCCAGCCGGCGGAGCCACGCCTCGCGCCACCCGTCGCCCACGATGGCCGGGTCGGGCGGCGTTCCGTTCCAGACGTACATGGCCGAGGCCCAGGGGAGCATGTCGATACCGAGCACGCAGCCGCCCACGTAGTGGACGTCGTCGGCGTAGCGGTCGTCGGTGGAGCAGAGCGTGATCACCGTCTTCAGCGCGGGCGGCTGGCGGGCCGCGACCTGGAGCCCGTTGAAGCCGCCCCAGGAGATCCCGAACATGCCCACGGCGCCGGTGCACCAGGGTTGGGCCGCGATCCAGGCGAGTGCCTCGACCGCGTCGTCCTGCTCCTGCACCAGGTACTCGTCGAGAAGGATCCCGTCCGAGTCGCCGGCGCCGCGCAGGTCGACTCGCACGCACGCATACCCGTGCCCTGCGAAGTAGGGGTGCATGGTTGAGTCGCGCCGCCAGGTCCAGTCGTTCTTCCGGTACGGGATGTACTCGAGAATCGCGGGCACCGGCTCGGCCTCGGAGTCGTCCGGAAGCCAGATTCTCGCGGCCAGGTGGGCTCCGTCCGCCAGAGGGATCCAGACGTTCTCGAGCTCGCGCACCGGGCGCGGGAAATCCGAGCGAATCCGCACGCCCCACCTTCTCACGGCGCCCGAAGCGCGTGCACGGCCTGAGGGAGAAAAAGGAAGAGCCCGGTGGCCTGGGGCTCTTCTGGAAACGCTTATCGGCCGATCTCAGCTCGGCATGAGGGTGACTGGAATCCGCACTTCGTGCGGCGGCGTTCCGGTGCCCGCCGCGTCATCGTCCGAGATGACAATTGTCCCTGCCTGTTCATGCGAGACCTCGAAGTTCATGTCGATCGAGAACGTGCCTCGACAACCGGTGCCGCAGGTCGCCGTGGTGAAGTCGCGGGCCAGCTCCGTGCCGCCTGCGTCGAGGACTCGAACGGTCACGTTGGCCTCGAAGACGTTGGCGCTTCCCGAGACTGTGATGCCGCTCTCGACGCGCTGACCGATCGAGGGATGCTCGACGAGAATGACTGGGAGGAGCTCCTCGTAGTCGCGGCAGCGGACCGGATGGTCGAGGACGACCCCCTCGCCGGAGAAGACGTCCACGGGCCGCCCGTCGAGCTCGAAGCTGACGCCTTTCACGGTCTCGAACTGGTCGAGGGTGCACGCGACCTGGGCGAGTCGCGCGGACATCGAGGCCGAGCCGCCGCCGGACTCGAACTCGGAGCTCAGGTCGACGGTCGCGACGCCTGCCGAGATCGCGAGTCCGAGGAGGCGTGTGCCGGCGGGGATGATGGTGGTCACGCCTTCGCGGGCTTCCAGGGGTGTCGGCCCGGCCAGGAGGTCTTCCATGGCTGCCGCCCCGACCCGCGGCGTGCCCGCCCGCTCTCGCCAGGTGACGAAGAGCGACTCGCCGCGCACGAGCCAGACCTGGTAGAGGACGCCCGAGGCGACGCTCGACCCGGTTTCGGTGACGGTGCCGGAGTCGGTCTCGGTGGGTGGCGGCGCGGTCTCCGACACCGAATCCGTCTCCGTCTGGCTGGCCGGAATCTCGGTCGAGACTGCGCCGACGGGAACGGCCTCCTCCTGGCCGCAGCCGGCGGCCGCGAGCCCAGCGCCTGCGGCGAGGCCGAGGCCGATCACGATCAGTACGAGGCGCTTCATGGTCATCCTCCTACTCGGTTACGCGCCTCATCCTGCGCACCCTCCGCAACGGGCCCGTTTCCGCTCTGTAACGGTTTGGCCACAGGCAGGCGCAGGGTGAACCGACTGCCGCGGCCCGGCTCGCTCCAGACCTCGATCCCGCCGCCGAGCAGGCGCGCGTTCTCGAGCGCGATCGCGAGCCCGAGCCCGCTCCCGGAGCCTGTGCGCGACGGATCCGCCTTGTAGAAGCGGTCGAAGATGCGCTGCAAGTGCTCCGGCGTCAGACCGCCCCCCTGATCCGCGACCTCGACGAAGGCTCCGACCCCGTCGGCCCCCGTTCGCACGGCTACTTCCCGGCCGCCGTGCTCGAGCGCGTTCCCGACGAGGTTCGCGACGATCTGCTCCAGTCGGCGGCGGTCGCTCTCGACCATCGCGCCTGTGCCCTCCTCGCGCACTCGATCGCTCCAGCCCCGGGCGCGGACGGTCGCTTGCACGAGGGAAGCCAGGTCGACGGGTTCGAACCGAACGGCTCCCTGGCCCGCGTCGAGGCGGGAGATCTCCATCAGATCCTCGACGAGCCGGCGGAGGCGGGCGATGTCGGCGACGACGAGCTCGGCCGGGCGGCGAGCCTCGGGCGGCATCCGGTCGAGATGCTCCGAGAGGAGCGAGGCTTCGCCGACAAGAGCCGTGACCGGGGTCCGGAGCTCGTGGGCGACGTCGGAGGTGAACCTCCGCTCGCGGGCCTGCGCCTCCGAAAGGGCCGCGATCTTCCCTTCCAGGGCGTCGGCCATCTCGTTGAAGGACGCCGCCCAGGCTCCGAACTCGTCCCGCCCACCGGGTGGCAGACGAGTCGCCAGGAGCCCTTCCGCGAGCGAGCGCGCAGCCGCGCTCGCCTCTGCGACCGGAGCCAGCGTTCGCCGCGCCACGAACGCGCCGACGCCTCCGGCCACCAGCACGAGCAGCGCGAGGCCGACGAGCAGGATCGTGCGGAGCTGGCCGAGCTCGTCGAAGAGCTGCGCTTCCGAGAAGAAGAAGTAGAGCTCGGTCTCGGAGACGCGCCCTCCGACCACCAGATAGGGAACGTCAGTGAGCTCGGTGCGCTGGTAGGCGAGCTGTCCTAGCCAGACCTGCGTCACCCAGTTCCACGGTGTCTTGGCAGCGCGGACGGAGAGGATCTAAGAGAAATCCTGCCCCTC
>JBPCPR010000133.1:0-13599 GCA_050998925.1 Gaiellaceae bacterium | reverse complement strand
GCCCAGGGCGCGACGGAGAAGGTCATGGGCCTTCTGGAAGACGACGACAAGCAGCTCGAGGTCGAGCTCAGGAAGGTCAACGAGGACGCGACGAAGATCGAGGAGCGCTGCACCCAGGTCGCTGACTCCTTCGACGGCAAGAAGACTGCGATTCTTGAGAAAGCTCGGGAGACCAAGCAGGAAGTGATCGAGATGATGCGGACGTACCTCGGCGAGGATGCGGACGCGCTCGACGGCTTCGAGTTCCTGACGATGGCGGAGGCCGGAGAGATGGGGCACTGGTCGGTCGTCGGCAAGCTCAACGAGAAGGCGCGCAACCAGAAGCTCCAGGAGGTCATCGACTGGGCGCTTCCGCTCCAGCAGGAGCACCTTGACAAGGCGCTCAAGGGATCGCTGGAGCTGGCCGCCGAGGAAGATCCGCAGGCACCGGCCTAGAGCCTCTTCAAAACGGCCGCTGAGCCGCCGGTGCCGTCGTGGGACGCGCCGGCGGCTTCGTGCGTGTGGACGCTGTTGGCCTCCCACGCCGCTAGCCTGCTGGGCATGACCACGGCCTTCGAGCGATGCCCGCGCTGCAACGCCACCATGGACTGGCGCCACTAGACGGGGCAGTGTCCGGCGTGCTGTTTCAAGCTCGGTTGCTGTGAGGGCGAGAGCGGGGAAGTCTATGCCGGGAGCGGCGGAGCGACTTCGTCCTCTTCCACCCAGTCGCGCGTCAGCACGAGCCAGAACGCCAGGCCCGCGTAGGGGCCGTAGCTGCGAAAACGCCGGACGATCGTCGTGTCTTTCTTCGGTCGCCCACCGGTGACGGCCGCGTATGTCGGTCGAGTCCAGGAGTCGGGGATCAGCCTCGAATAGCGCCCGAGCATCATCATGATGTGCGCGGCCGCGTAAGGGCCGACCCCGGGGAGGGCGAGGAGCCGGGCCTCGACCTGGTCATCGGAGAGCTCGTCCGGCGTCGCCCGCCCGAGCTCCTCCAGATCGATCAGGCCGTCCGCGACCGAAGATGCGAGCGCTCGGAAGTAGGCGGCCCGGTACCCGGCTCTGACGGTGTCCCTGTAGAACGACTCGTCCGCCTCGGCCATCGCCTCGGGTGTCGGAAAAGCCCGTCCGAACGGCCCCTGAGCGCCGGGGGCCGCGTCGCCCAAGTGCTCGACGAGAGCGCCGACCATTCGCTCGGTCGCGGACCAGGTGCAGTTGGTCGTGCACACCGTCTTCACGACCTCCTCGAAGACCGTCTGGCTCCGAACCATGCGGCCCGCGCCTCGTACGGCCCAGGCGAGATCCGGGTCCGAGCGCGCCTGCTCGTAGAAGGGTGAGAGATCCTCGTCGAGGCGCAGGATGTGGGCGACCGCCGAGAGAAGCCGGGAGCTCGAGGCGGCGGAGAGCTCACCCCGGCTGCCGACGGGCTCGACATTCGCAAAGCCCTTCCGCCCGTGAGTCACACGCACCAGGCGCGGCCCGAGTCCTTCGATGCGAAGCGTGACGGCGAGCGAGCGTGTCTCCGGGTCGATCTGCATGGGCGGGAGCTCGACGAGGCCGTGCGACTGGAGCGTCCTCCAGAGGTCGACCGGCTCGCCGCCGGCCCCGACGAGTGGAAGCTCGGCCGTCCTCACCGAACGTGCTTGAGCTCCCACTCGGAGGGGGTGAACGCTTCACCCCGAGCGGCGCCGAGTGCGAGCACGGTTGTCCCGGTCGAGCGCCCGATCGCCTCTCTCATGACATCCGGGTCGGGAACGAACACGAAGGTTCCGGCCGGCGCTTCGACTGTCTCGTCGCCGACCCGGAACGTGGCGTGGCCGCTCGTGACGAGGTAGAGCTCTTCGTGCTGCGTACCGCTCTCTTCCGTTTCGCTATGGCGCTCGATGATCGGCTCTCCGTCAACTCGAGCCACCCAGGCGTTCACTCCGAAGCTCTCGATGCCGAAGTGGATCCGTAGCGGCTTCCACTCCGGGTCATTGCCGGCCGCGTCTTCGAGTGGCGGGATGTCGTCGATATGGGCGCTCTTGACGATGTCGGACATGCATGCCTCCTGGTCGAGAAACAGAGGTGCGGCTGTGCGAGAAGGCTAGAACCTTTTCCGGGGGGTCTGTTCTAGCCCCCGTTCGAAAACTCGATCCGATCCCCCTCCTGGATGCCGAACCGGCGGAACGCGCCCTGCGGGACCTCGAGCGCCCCGACGTAGGCGGTCCGGGGGCGGTAGAGCCGGCAGGGCTCGGCCCGGCAGGGATCCAGGTCGAGGATTTGCGTGATCGTCCCCCGCCGGTCGTAGAAGGCGATCGAGAGCGGGATCGTCGTGTCTCGCATGACGAACGCGGTCGTCGTGGGACGATCGAAGAGAAACACCATGCCCGAATCGGGTGCGAGACTCATGCGTCCCATCAGCCCGCGCTCGCGTTCCGCTGGGCTGGCGGCCACCTCCACGGCCAACGTGACAGTCTCGTCGCCGTCGAGGACGACCGTGGCGCCCTCGAGCTTGCTTTCCGAACCGCAAGCCACGACCGAGAACGACAGAGCGCATGCGAGAAGCAGCCTCCACACACCGCCATCCTCGCAGTGCCTGCGGTTGCGTCAGCCCGGTCGACGGCCGCTTCGGCGGTTTCGACGGAGGAAACTCGGCAGACCCCTGCGGGTCTTTCCTGGCGTTTCGTGACCGTCTTGCGCGGTCTCGAGGGCTAGGATCGAAAGCGGGAGGAGGCTAGGGGCACCTAGATTACCCTCGCGCTACGAGGCTCCTGCGCCCTCGAGATCGAGAAGGGCACGCTTTCGCTCGAGCCCGCCTGCGTAGCCGACGAGGCTTCCTGATGCGCCCACGATGCGGTGGCAGGGGAGCACGATGGGCACGGGGTTGCGGTTCAAGGCGCCCCCGACCGCGCGCGCGGCCCTCGGGCGCCCGATCAGCTGCGCAAGTCCGCCGTACGTGGTCGTTTCGGCATAGGGGACGAGAGCCAGCTCGCGCAGGACTTCCTGCTGAAATGTCGGGACGCCGGTGAGGTCGACTTCGAGCTCGAAGTCTCGCCTCCGGCCTTCGAAGTAGTCGTCGAGCTGGCGCCGAACTGCTTCGAGCCGGCCCGGCACCCGGAGCACTCTCGGCCCGAACCGATCGGCGAGTCGCTCGAGCTCGGCGTCCGGCTCGCGATCCGCGTCGAAGCTGATCCGGCAGACCCCCCGCGACGTCGCGCCGATCAAGAGAGGGCCGATCGGCGAGTCGATCAGGTCGTAGGCCGTTTCGACGAGTCCCTCGGCGGCGGCTGCCTCCCGGAACCGTCGGTCGATATCCGCTGGAAGCGTCATCGTGTTTCCTCCTCTCGCCGCAGACGCCGAACTCCGCTCGAGGCCGCCTGCCGGGCTGCCTCTTCGCTCGATCCCAGCGCATTCGCGATCTCTGCGTATGGCAGGTCGTAGCCGTATCGAAGGACGACGGCGGCCCGCTCTGCCGGCGGCAAGCCTCCGGCGAGGTCCGCGAGCTCCGCGTAGGCCGGGCGCCTGTCGCTCGTCGCGAGCTCGGGCAGCTCGCCCCGCGGACGCTCGCGGCGGCGCTCGTCGATCGCGATTCGTGTCGCGATCGTGAACACCCAGGCTCGAAGGTGTCGCCCGTGCTCGAGCCCGGCGTATGCCCGGAGGGCCCGTAAGAACGTCTCCTGAAAGGCATCCTCGGCCGGCTGTCGACCCAGCAGGCGCACCAGGTAGCCGAAGACCTCCTCTCGGTGGTCGTCGTAGAACCGTTCGAAGGGCGGGATCGACACGAGCTGCATCATCCGTTGAAACGGCCGGGACCGGTGAGCTGTGAGACTGACGAAATGCGTATCGGCGTCGTCGGCCATGTCGAGTGGGTGCAGTTCCTGCGCGTCGCGCGCGTGCCCGTGCAAGGGGAGATCATGCAGGCGTCGAGCGGCTGGGAAGAACCCGCGGGGGGTGGGGGCGTCGCGGCCGTGCAGGTCGTGCGCCTGGCCGGGGCCGCCACCCTCTTCACCGCACTCGGAGACGACGACTGGGGCCATCGCGCCAAGGCCGTGCTCGAGGATCTGGGGGTTCGGGTCGAAGCGTCGTTTCGGCCCGAGCCGCAGCGCCGCGCCGTCACGTTCGCCGACGACGACGGCGAGCGGACGATCACGCTCATCGGCGACAAGCTCCGACCGCGGGTTCAGGAGCCGCTGCCCTGGGAGGAGCTCGCTGCCTTCGATGGCATCTACTTCACGGCCGGAGAGCCGGACGTCCTCCGAGCGGCTTGCCGAGCTCGCGTCCTGGTAGCGACCGCGCGCGAGCTCCCGACCTTGCTCGCCGCCCCGGAGCTCGAGCTCGATGCCGTGGTCTCGAGTGCGAACGACTCCTCGGAGCAGTACTCGGGCGAACTTCCCCGGCCGCCACGGCTGGTGGTGAGGACGGAGGGTGCTGCAGGAGGCAGCTATGAGCCGGGCAACGGGCGGTGGGCGGCGGCGCCCTTGCCGGGACCGGTGGTTGACACCTACGGGGCGGGCGATTCCTTCGCGGCCGGTCTCACGGTGGGACTGGCCGAAGGCCGGACGGTTCCCGACGCCCTGGCACTGGCGGCCGACTCAGCGGCGCAGGCGCTGACGCGCCGGGGCGCCCATGGTTTCGTGAACGACGACTGAGCCCGGGAAGCCGCAAGCACACGTCGCGGGTGGAGGTGGCGACGGGGGGACCGCAGGGGTTGCGTCGTGGAGCTTTGTGGTTTAGAGTGGAGGAAAGTGGTGGATAACGGAGAGGCCCCTCAATGCTCCTTGGTGAATACGAGCACGCTCTCGATGACAAGAACCGCCTCATTCTTCCCGCCCGGTTCCGTCAGTCCTTTGCTGCCGGCGTTGTCCTGGCTCGCGGAATGGACGGCTGTCTGGTCGTCTACACGCGCGACGGGTGGGAGCGGTTCGTCGAACAGCGCCTCGCTGGCCTCGACCCGTTCAGCCGGGAGGCACGGCAGATGAGTCGCTTCGTCTTCGCGGGAGCATCAGAGGCAGAGCTCGACAAGCAGGGCCGCATGATGGTGCCGCAGCCGCTCGTCGAGCACGCAAAGCTCGACCGCGAGGTCGTGGTCGCCGGAGTCCGCGACCACCTCGAGATCTGGGACCGCGCCGCTTGGCGCACACAACTCGAAGAGGTCGAAGGGAGTGCTGAGCTTGTTGCAGAACGCCTCGCAGCACGGCAAGACTGATCACGTCCCCGTCCTCGCCGACGAGGTGCGTGAGCTCCTCGACGTGAGCCCCGGGGAGACCGTCGTGGACGCGACGTTCGGTACGGGTGGCCATGGGTCCGCACTCGGCGCCGACCTCGAGGGAAAGGGCCGGTTCATCGCGATCGACCGTGATCCGACGGTTCGGCCGTACTTCGAGCGCTTCCAGCGACGGTGCCAGGGCATCCAGACGCGGTTCCTCCGCGGCGATTTCGACGTTGTCATCGCGCAGCTGGCCCAGAACGACGTGCAGGCAGACGCAATGCTCCTCGATCTCGGAGTGTCGAGCATGCAGATCGACCGGCCTGAGCGCGGCTTCTCCTACGCCGTCGACGCGCCGCTCGACATGCGCATGGACCCGTCCGTCGAGCGCTCCGCCAAGGAGGTCGTGAACGAGGCCGGCGAGCGCGAGCTCGCAGACGTGTTCCGACGCTACGGCGAAGAGCGTTTCTCCCGCCAGATCGCGGCCGCGATCGGCCGGCGTCGCCGCGAGCAGCCATACGAGCGGACCTCGGAGTTGGTCGAGACGATCCGCGAAGCGATTCCTGCGCCGAGACGCTTTGGCGACGGGCATCCGGCCAAGCGCGTCTTCCAGGCGCTTCGGATCGAGGTCAACGACGAGCTCGGCTCTCTGGAGCGCGCCCTACCCTCCGTTTTGAACATGCTTCGGCCAGGCGGGCGGGTGGCCGTGATCAGCTTCCACTCGCTCGAAGATCGGATCGTGAAGCGGTTCTTCGCGGCCGAGGCGCGTGGCTGCACCTGCCCGCCCGAGTTTCCCGTGTGCGTCTGCGGAAAGGAGCCGCGCGTCCGGCTCGTGACGAAGAAAGCTGTACGTCCGACACCCGCTGAGGTGGCAGTCAATGTGCGCTCGGCTTCGGCTCGGCTTCGCGTCGCCATGAGGACGGAGGCCTAGCGTGTCGTCGGCAGCCGCACGAGCCGAACCGCGGAGCAAGCGGGCGCCCAGGCGCACCGCCCAGCCGGCGGCGCGGCCACGCTCCCGTCCGCGTCCGGCGCCGCGACCCCGAGTCGCGGGGGGCGTGCTCTGGATCGTGGTCGTGGCGGCGCTTCTCGCCGGCATCGTCGCGCTGAACGTGGCCGTGCTCGGTCTCAGCATGGAGGTCGAGCGTCTGAACACAGAGAAGGAACGAGTCCAGTCGCAGACAGCGGAAATCGCGTCCGAGCTCTCGAGCGCGGCAGCCTCGGGGCGGGTGGAGGCGGCAGCGCGCGGTCGCCTCGGCCTCGTCGACGCGAGTCAGACCACGTACGTCCAGGTGAGCCGCCGCGCCCGGTGACCGCCCGGCTCGTCAACCGGAGGATTCGCCTCCTCGTCGCGGTCTTCGCCTGCGTCTTTGCCGCCACGTTCGCGAGGGCAGCGTGGCTGCAGGCCGTGGAGGCTCAGGGTCTCAACGCACTGGCGGCGAGTCAGCACCGGGAGACGCTCAGGGTGTCCGCGCGGCGTGGCACGATCTACGACCGCACCGGTAGCGAGCTTGCGATTGGAGCGCGGGCGATCACCGTCTATGCGAACCCGAAGCAGGTGCGAGACCCTCGCGGCCTGGCCGAGGAAGTAGGAGCTGCGCTCGAGCTCGATCCGGCGGAGCTCTATTCACTCCTGGCCGATCGGAGCCGCGGCTTCGTCTATCTGGCGCGAAAGGCCGACCCGAAGCTGGCCGACGCGCTCGAGGCCAAGCACCTGGTCGGGCTCGGGTTCATCCCCGAGGAGCGACGTACCTATCCCCAGAAGTCGGTTGCCTCGCAGGCGATCGGGTTCACGGGCACGGACAACAAGGGGCTCGCCGGGATCGAGTTCGGGCTCGACCGCCTGCTCGCTGGGGCTTCCGGAAGCGAGTCGGTCGTGCGCGACCCCTTCGGACGGGTCCTGAGGGTGCTCGAGACGAAACCCGTCAAGGAAGGACGTGACGTCCACCTGACGCTCGATCACACGCTGCAGGGCCAGGTCGAGCGCATCCTCGGAGCCGCACGTACGCAATGGGCGGCCAAGGCGGCGACGGCGATCGTCATGGATCCGCGGACGGGAGCCATGCTCGCCATGGCGGTTGAGCCTGGGTTCGACGCGAACAAGTTCTGGGAGCTCAAGAAGGGCCGGGAGCGCAACCGGGCCGTCACGGACACGTACGAGCCGGGATCGACGTTCAAGGTCGTCACTCTGGCCGGCGCTCTCGAGAGCGGCATGGTCACGCCGTGGAGCCGGTACACCCTCCGGCCGGAGATCCAGGTCGCCGACCGTGTCATCCACGACGCGGAGCCCCGCAGGACCGAGACGATGACCGTCTCCCAGATCCTGTTCCAGTCGTCCAACGTCGGGACGATCACGCTCGCCCTCGGCCTGGGGAAGGAGCGGCTGGCGAGCTGGATCGACCGGTTCGGATTCGGCCACCGCACGGGCATCGACTTCCCCGGTGAGAGCCGCGGGATCGTCCTGCCGCCGGAGCGCTGGTCCGGCTCGACGATCGGGAACGTTCCGATCGGCCAGGGGATCGCGGTCACGCCCATGCAGATGGCGACCGCCTACGCGACGATCGCAAACGGCGGTGTCGAGGTGCAGCCACATCTCGTCGCTCGGGTCGAGGGCGAGGGTTCCCGGATGGCCAAGCGGCGTCGGGTCGTGTCCGCGGAGACGGCGAGGGAGCTGACGGCGATGCTGCGCAAGGTGGTCGGCAACGACCACGGCACCGGACAGGAGGCTCAGGTACCCGGGTACTCGATCGCAGGCAAGACCGGGACGGCGGCAAAACCCGACCCGGTGCTGGGCGGCTACTCGACTTCGAAGTACGTGGCCTCGTTCGTCGGATTCCTGCCCGCATCGAACCCTCGACTTGTGATCCTCGTCGCGGTCGACGAGCCGAAGGGTGCAATCTGGGGCGGCTCCGTCGCAGCTCCGGTCTTCTCCCAGATCGCGCGCTTCGCACTGCAGTACCTCGAAGTTCCTCCGGATGCTCCGCAGACCGTGGAGCAGCCGGCACCCTAGGCGCCGCGGGACCCTGTCTGGACCCGGTGGCCTCCTCCCCGAGGCGATCGTATGAGCGAGGAGCGCGCAGGTGTGTCACGAAGTAAGAGAAAGCGCGAGGAAATGCGCGGGTTTTCGTGTCGCAACGTCCATGGAAGGGCCAGGCCACGCTGCTAGAATCCGCCGCCATCGAGCTGGAGAGCCTGAGCCAGGCCGTGGGTCCGAGGCGCACGGTCAATCCCGGCCCCGCCGATATCACCGACCTCGCGTACGACGCGCGCCGCGTGACGGTCGGAACGCTCTTCGTGTGCGTGCCCGGGCAGCGAGCGGACGGCCACGACTTCGCGCCCGCTGCCGTCGACCGGGGAGCCGCCGCGTTGATCGTCGAACGCGAGCTCGAGCTGCCCGTGCCCCAGCTGGTCGTCTCCGACGCTCGGGAAGCGATGGCGCTCGCGGCCGACGCTTTCTTCGGATTTCCGACGCGCGAGCTTCGGGTCGCGGGTGTGACGGGAACGAACGGCAAGACCACTACTGCGTTCCTGCTCTTCTCCGTCCTCGCCGCGGCCGGTCTGCGTCCGGGGCTGCTCGGCACCGTGGAGAGCCGGGTGGGCGGAGAGCGACGGGCGGTCACGCGGACGACGCCCGAGGCGATCGACCTCCAGCGGATCTTCCGCGAGATGCTCGACGCCAGCGATCGCACCGTTGCAATCGAGGCTTCCTCCCACGCCTCTGAGCTTCGGCGCCTGGTCGGCGTCCGCTTCGCCGTCCTGGTCTTCACGAACCTGTCTCAGGATCACCTCGACTTCCACGGGACGATGGAGAGCTACTTCGAGGCCAAGCGCAGGCTCTTCGTCGAGCCTGACCTCGAGGGATGGCGTCCGCGAGCGGCCCTGAACATCGGTGACGGCTACGGTCTGCGTCTGGCCGAGGAGCTTCGCCAGCTCGGGGTAACTCTGCTCACATTCGGGATTGCCGACAAAGCAGACGTCCGACCGGAGTCGCTCGAGATCGGGCCCGGTGGCTCGTCGTTCACGGCTGCGGGCATCCAGATCTCGACCCGGTTGCGCGGGCGCTTCAACGTCGAGAATGTGCTGGGCGCGATCGCCGCGGCTCGACTGCTCGGCGTCGAAGCTCCGGCGATCCGTCGTGGCATCGAGCACGTCGCCGGGGTCCCCGGGCGGTTCGAGGCGGTGGACGAGGGGCAATCTTTCGCCGTGCTGGTCGACTATGCGCATACGCCTGAAGCTCTGGAGAACGTCCTCACCGAGGCGCGGTCGATCACAGGAGGACGTCTGCATTGCGTTTTCGGGTGCGGTGGCGACCGCGACCGCGGCAAGCGCCCCCTCATGGGCGAGGTGGCCACGCGCATCGCCGACAATGTGGTCATCACCTCCGACAACCCGCGAAGCGAGAGCCCGGAGGCGATCATCGACGAGATTCTCGAGGGAGCCGGCCGGCGCGCCGAGGTCGAGCCGGACCGCGCACTCGCGATCGAGCGCGTGCTCGAGACGGCCGAGGCTGGCGACGTGGTCGTGATCGCGGGCAAGGGGCACGAGCCCGGACAGGAGTTTCACGATCGGACGATCCCGTTCGACGATCGAGAAGTCGCGCGGGACGCGCTCCGCCGGCTTCGCGCCGGGGCGTCAGCATGATCCCGTTCGTCCTCGACGAGATCAGGTCGATCGCCCCAGGTCGGCTCGAAGTCGTTCGGGGTGCCGCGGTCGTGACGGGCGTCCAGATCGATTCGAGACTCATCGCGGAAGGTGACCTGTTCGTTGCGGTGGGTTCTGGCGTGGACTACACGGCGGAGGCGCTCGAGCGGGGTGCCGCCGCGACGTTGGTCCCCGACGACGCGATCGCCGCGCTCGCGGCGCTCGGCGGCGCAGTCCGCGAGCGCTCTTCGGCCCGTGTGATCGCGGTTACCGGCTCGGTCGGGAAGACGACCACGAAGGACATCCTCGGCGCGCTCTGCGGCCCGCACGCTCCAACGGTGGTGGCGGAAGGAAGTCAGAACAACGAGATCGGCCTGCCGCTGACGCTGTGCCGGATCGAAGCGCGCACAGAGGTCGTCGTCCTGGAGATGGGGATGCGCGGGCTCGGACAGATAGCCGAGCTATGCAAGGTCGCCCGCCCCGACGTCGGAGTGATCACGAGCGTCGGGCCCGTGCATCTCGAGCTCCTCGGGACGGTTGAGAACGTCGCCCGCGCTAAGGCGGAGGTGATCGACGCTCTGCCTCGAAGCGGCGCAGCAGTGGTCCCGAGCTCAGAGCCCCTGCTCGACCCCTACCTCGGACGCGGCGATCTTCGAGTAGTTCGGTTCGGAGCGGGCGGCGACGTGCGACTCGTGTCTTTTCGCCCTGGCTCTGGCGGTTCTGAGGTCGAGGTCGAGGTGCTCGGGGAACGGCTCGAGCTCGAGTTGCCCCTCGGCGCCCGGCACAACGCCACTAACTTCCTCGCAGCTCTCGCTGCCTACACGGTCCTCGGCTTCCCGCCGGCCGCGGCAGGTAGGGGTGGGGCGGCGATCAAGCTTTCGCGTTGGCGCGGCGAGGAGCTTCCGCTTCCGGGCGGCGGAGTGCTCGTGAACGACGCCTACAACGCGAACCCGCTGTCGATGGCGGCCGCGCTCGACCACCTCGCGGAGCGCGCCGGCTCTTCCCGAAAGGTCGCGATCCTCGGCGACATGGCAGAACTCGGGCCCGGCAGCTCCGAGTACCACCGCCAAGTAGGCGAGGCTGCCGCGAGGGCGGGTGTGTCCGTTCTCGTGGCCGTTGGCCCGCTCGCCGCGGGCTATCTAGCAGCAGAGGCGAGTATTCCGACGATGCGCCGGGCGGACGATGCAGAGGCGGCGCTCGAGGCGGCTACAGCGCTCCTGGAGCCGGGCGACTACGTCCTCGTCAAGGGATCGCGGTCGGTCAGGCTCGAGGTCGTGGCCGAGGGACTCGCGGGCATTCCCGCCTGAACCGTGACCGAAGTACTTCTTTCCGGGATCATCGCAATGGTCCTCTCGATCGGGGCGGGCCCGAAGTTCATCGAGTTTCTGCGGCGAAACGAGCTCGGTCAGCACATTCGGGAAGAGGGTCCGAAGGGTCACGTCACGAAGCAGGGGACTCCGACCATGGGCGGCCTTCTGATCATGCTCTCGATGGCTGTGCCCTTTCTCCTCTTCTCGGAACACACGCTGCCGGCACTGACCGCTTTCTTCGTGACGCTCGGGTGCGCGGCGATCGGCTTCATCGACGACTGGACGAAGCTGACGCATCGCCGTTCGCTGGGCCTGGCCGGACGCTGGAAGCTGCTCGGGCTCGGTGCGATCACGCTCGTCGTCGCGCTGGTCGTCTACAACCGCGACTTCAAGACGACCGTGTATCTGCCCCTTCTCGACCTCGATCTGCCGCTCTCATGGGCGTGGTACGGACTCCTCTTCATCATCATCGCTGGAGCGGCGAACGGGGTGAACCTCACGGACGGCCTCGACGGCCTGGCGGCAGGGACCGCGACGATCGCCCTCCTCACTTACACGTCGATGACGATCGTCGCGTACATCGTCTCCCTGCGGAGCGGGGTGGGTGACAAGTCGGACCTCGATCTGGCAATTCTGGGCGCGAGCTTGATCGGAGCTTCGATCGGGTTCCTCTGGTACAACGCTTTTCCCGCCCAGGGGTTCATGGGGGACACTGGGTCGATGGGCCTCGGAGGCGCGCTCGCGGCGTTCGCGATCATGACCAAGACCGAGGTGCTGCTGATGCTGATCGGCGGCATCTTCCTGATCGAGGCTCTGTCCGTGATGCTCCAGGTGTTCACGTTCAAGTGGTTGGGCCGTCGCGTCTTGCTCATGGCCCCGCTTCACCATCACTTCGAGATGAAGGCGTGGTCGGAGTCGCGGATCATGGTGCGTTTCTGGATCGCCGCCGCGATCTTCTGCGCATGCGCCTTCGTGCTCTACTACCAGTCGTTCTCGAAGTTCGCGTCCTGAGCCTTCGACTCGGGGAACGTGGCCGCCTCTTTGCCGCTCGGAACGTTCACGAGGTTCTCGAGATGATCCTCGTCCGGATACCCGACCTCGCGCATCCGCCCGATGGCGGCCTCCACGTCGTAGTCGGTTCGCCGCAGGTCGACGTCCGGGCCGAGGAGCACCCAGTATGCACCGCCGCGGCTCTCGTAAGGCATGCCGATGCTGCCTGCATTCACCAGCCGGACGCCGGCCGTCTCTCGGTCGAACTGGGTATGCGTGTGGCCGCAGACGACGACTCGCTCCCGAACACCGGCAAGGGCGGCAACGACCCGCTTCTCGGGGGAGACCAGGGTCAGGCTCTCCTCATCGCTTCGAGGCGATCCGTGGCAGAAAAGCGTTGGGCCGAGCCCGTCGACATCGCGATGCTCACGGCTGTCGGGAGGTCGGTCAGAAAGCTGCGTTCCCGCGCACCCAGGCGGCCGGCGGCCCAGGGGCCGGGCTCGCGATCTCCGTTACCGCGTACCCAGACGGTGTCGTCCCCAAGATCGCGGATGAGGGACAGAACCTCGCGCGGCATCGGGCCAGCCACGACGTCTCCTCCGACCACGATGCGATCGATCGGACTCGCCGCGACGTCCGCGAGCACCGCCTCGAGGGCAGGGAGGTTCCCGTGGATGTCGTAGAGAGCAGCAATCCGCACTGAACCCATGATGCCGCGCCGCGCGCTCGTCCTAGGGCTCGCCCGCTCGGGTGAGGCGGCCGCGCTTGCCCTTGCGCGCCACGGCGTGGAGGTCGTAGCCGTCGACCGGATTGAGACCGGTGCCGTGGGGAGGCTTCGCGAGGCCGGTGTAGAAGTCGTCGTGGGTGCGGAAGACCCCGCGCTCCTCGACGGCATGGACTTGATGGTGAAGAGCCCCGGAGTGCCCCGCGAAGCTCCGCTCGTGGAGGCTGCACGGCGCCGCAACACGACCGTCTGGAGCGAGATCGAGCTCGGGTCGCGACTCATCCCGAATCCCATCCTCGGCGTGACCGGCACGAACGGGAAGACGACCACGAGCGAGCTCCTCGGCGCGATCTTCCGCGCCGCCGGCCAGCAGGTCTCCGTGGCGGGGAATGTCGGGCGTCCGCTGACTGCGCTCGACGGTCTGGTCCCGGCGGACGCGTGGGTGGTGTGCGAGCTGTCGAGCTTCCAGCTCGAGGACATCGAGAGCTTCCGTCCGCGAGTGGCCGTGCTGCTCAACGTGACGCCCGATCATCTTGACCGCCACGGGACGCTCGAGAAGTACACGGCCGCGAAGCTTCGGATTTTCGAGAACCAGACGGCCGAGGATGCGGCGCTGGTGCCGAGAGGTTTTCCTCCGATCCCGGGCGCGGCTCGGCGGGTCGAGTTCGCCGCCGTCGACGAGCTTCCCGCCGAGCCGCGAATTCCAGGGACACACAACCGAGAGAACGCGGTGGCAGCCGCGGCAGCCGCGCGCGCGGCCGGAATCGACG